>CAXBEC010000206.1:0-6008 GCA_963974145.1 uncultured Alphaproteobacteria bacterium
GCAATGGCGGCGTCTTCTCCAGCCAGTGTACGGTGCTGCTGGGAAGCGAAAACACATTATAGGCAATACGGGCGGGAATTCGGTATCAGCCGGTTTCCCGCCCGGTCTAACTGCGGTACAAGGCGACGAACGTATTGGCGTGCCCGATGAACTGCCCTGGCGCGGGCTGTTGGTTGCGCGCAGAAACTACAAGTGGAGAAACGAAATATGGCGACGGATTGGCCAGATAAACTTTACGACCAGCTGAAGGCGGCAGGGGTGACCCAGTTTGCCTATGTGCCCGATGCCGGGCATGCGACGGTCATTGACAGGTCGCTGGCGGACCCCGATGTGCATTCGGTGGCGTTGACGACGGAAGAAGAAGGTGTTGCGCTGTGCGCCGGCGCCCATCTTGGCGGGGCCAAGGCGGTATTGCTGATGCAGAGCAGCGGTGCGGGTAACTGCATCAACCTGTTGTCGCTGATCCAGGGCGGGCGCTTTCCCTTCCTGACCTTCGTCACCATGCGCGGTGATTTCGGCGAGGCGAATTCCTGGCAGGTTCCGATGGGACAGGGCACGCAGCCGGCGCTGGAGGCAATGGGCGTCAAATGCTTCAGGGCAGAAACGCCGGAAGAAGTCGCGGAAATCACCGAAGCAGCGCTGTCGATGGTATTCCAGTCGGGCATGTCGGTTGCCGTGCTGCTGACGCAGCGGCTGATCGGCGCGAAAGCGTTCGGGTAAAGGGAGAAATCAACATGGCTGATAAATCCAAGGCACTGGGAGCGGGACGCTCCGCCGGCAAGACGGCGACGGGTCATCTGGAACGGCGCGCGGCGGTCAAGGCGATCCTCGGCGATACGTCGAGCGACGATATTTTGTTCATTACCGGCCTGGCCGGGTCAAAGAACGATGTACTGGAGGCTGTTGGTCCCGATGACAAGCGGATCTATCCGCTTTTCGGCGCGATGGGCGCGGCCGCCGGCATGGCGCTGGGGCTGGCCCTGGCGCAACCGGACAAGCGGGTTGTCTGTGTGACCGGCGATGGCGAACTGCTGATGAATTCGGGTACGCTGGCGACGATCAGCATTCTGAACCCGCCGAACCTCAGCATCCTGTGCGTTGACAATGAACATTACGGTGAAACCGGGTTCCAGCGCTCCCATACCGGGCTGGGTGTCGATCTTGCCAAGATTGCCGAAGGGTCCGGCATTCAGGCGGTGCGAACCGTGATCAATGAAGAAGACATCGCCGAAGCCTCGCAGGTGCTCTATTCCGGCAACGGCACGTCTTTCGTGCTGCTGAAGGTCGGGGTCAGCGATCCGCCATCGGTACCGCGTAACCGCGATGCCGCGACCAACAAGGACTGGTTCCGCGAAAAGGTCCTCGGCAAGGCGTAACTGTCCCATCCCGTCGTTGTCGGACCTGATCCGGCAATCCAGGCCGCGCCGCAGTTTCCGATCGGCTTATGGACCTTCGTATCAAGTCCGAGGGTGACAATGTGGGGTTTGTTGAATGGAACGGCGAGACAGGCTCAGGTCTGTCTCGCCGTTTTTTCGTTCAGCCGCCGCTTCCGCTCGGGGCCGGAATGTCTGCAATCTCCAGCAGGAATTTGCGCAACACCGCTTCGGAAAAGCTCTGGTTCTCGTCAACCGTGACGACGAAACTGCCGGGGCCGGTGATTATGTTGTTCTTGAAGGCTTCCTCGACATCGTAATCGACCGGCCGGCCGTTGCATTGCCGGCACAGGATCGCCAGCCCGTTTATGGTGATCGCGCCGGCGGAGGCGGCGGCCCGCGCTTCGGCGATCGAAATGCCGCCCCAGTTATTGGCGCTGTCGCCCGAAAAATCGATTACCCGGCGTGTGCCGACCAGGTCATTGCTTTCAATCTGTGCCTGCCCGAAGGCGATGGCGGCGCCGATGGCGTTCGGCCCGATAGCGAGGCGTGGTGTTTCCACAAGGATTTTCGCCACTCTCGCGGCGCTTTCCGGGCCGTCGACAATGGTCCAGGGCACGACGATTTCCTGCGAATACTGGTCCCCCCACTCCACATAGGTCACGGCGATCCGCCGGTACAGCCCGTCACGGATCACGTTCAGGACCTTGGGATGGGTAATCGCATCGGCGTATCCCTTGCGCTGCAGGCGGATTTCCGCCTCGTCGATCGACCCCGACGCATCGGCCAGCAACACCAGTTCTACATCGACCTTGTTGGCCTCCGGGGTGCCGGTGCCTTGCGCCAGTACCGGGCTGGCGCCCCCCAGAAGCAGGATCAGCACGAGAGCGGCAAGGCGCATGGCTATTTCAACTCCCTGTCAAAGAAGGCGAGCAGTTTCTCCCAGGCATCCTTCGCCGGCCCTTCGCGGTAGCGCGACGGGTTGGTGTCGTCCTGGAATCCGTGTCCCGCATTGTCGTATCGATAGAATGTGTGGTCGACGCCTGCCGCGGTGAGGGCCGCGTCCATGTCGTTCACGTCTTCGGGCGAGGGGTTCTCGTCCTCATTGCCGAAGAAGCCGAGCATCGGGCATTTGATATCACCGGCAAGGTCGATGGCGGGGACGCCGCCCATGGCGAGCTTGACCCGGCCGCCATACAGCATCACCGCCGCCTTGTAGCGCGGATTGCTGGCGGCGCCGAGCCAGGCAATCCGCCCGCCCCAGCAATGGCCCAGGATACCGATGCGCGCCACATCGACCTTGTCCATCCCCGCCAGGAAATCGAACGTGGTGTCCAGGTCGGCAATGGTTTCATCATCGCGGAACTGGGCGCGCTTGATCTCGATATCCTCATCCGCCGGCCACCAGTGGAAGACATGCGGTATGACGGCCACGTATCCATTCGCGGCCAGTTTCTCGCCGACATCAATCGTGAACGGATCCCCGGTCAGCCCGGCATGGGCGACGGGCAGGTGCTGCGCAACGACCAGTCCGGGGAACGGACCCGGCCCCTCCGGTTCGAAGACCAGCACTTCCATGGGGCTGCCCCGAACGGTCAGCGTTTCGGACCGGTACATATGCGCTCCCTGCGTGTCGTTCGCTCCTTGCCAACAGTATCGCGGGTAGCTGCAATCCGGTAGCGGAAATCGCACCTGGACAAGGTTGCGGAAGAACCCCCTGGCAGCGCACTGTGTCACCGCCATTTGCAACGGGAGGACATCGCCTATGAAGAAGACAACACGGCTGCGGGAACGTTTGAAACAGGGCGGAACGCTGTTCGTGCCCGGCTGCTACAACGCGCTCAGCGCCCGGATTCTCGACAAGGTCGGGTTCGATGCGATTTACATGACCGGCTATGGCACCTCTCTGTCGCTGCTCGGCATGCCGGATTGCGGGCTGACGACGATGACCGAAATGCATATGAATGCGCGCTATATCGCCAATGCCGCCGAAGCGCCGGTGATCGCCGATGCCGATACCGGCTATGGCAACGCGATCAATGTGATCCGCACCGTGCGCGAATATATCCAGACCGGCGTCGCCGGCATTCATATCGAGGACCAGGTGTCGCCCAAACGCTGCGGCCATGTTGCCGGGCGGCAGGTGATCGGGATCGAGGAAGCCTGCGGCAAGTACCGCGCCGCCGATTACGCGCGCCAGGAACTGGACCCGGACTTTCTGCTGATCGCCCGCACCGATGCGCGCGGCGCGCATGGCGGGACGCTGGATGACGCCATAAACCGCGCCAATGCCTATCTGCAAGCGGGCGCCGACATGGCCTTTGTTGAGGGGCCGGTCGATGTGGGTGAGGTCAAACGGATCTGCGACGAGGTGAAGGGGCCGGTCCTGTATAACCAGACCGGCGTGTCGCCACGGTTCACGCAGGCGGAGATGGAGGAACTCGGCATCGCCGTCGCCATCGCGCCGGGCGCGCTGCTGCGGTCGACGATCCAGCACGTATACGATCTCGCGGTGGACCTCCGGGAAAACGGGCCGGATGCCGAACGCCGCTTCATCGAAGGGTTCCAGCAGCATCCGGTGGTCGGTGATTTCCACAGCTTTGCCGGTTTCGACCAGGTGATGGAATGGGAACGCGAATTCATGGGCGAGGAGGAACTGGCCAAATACGCGGATTCCGTCGGCCATCAGCCCAAGACGGATGGTTAGCGGTATTTTCGACCATTTTTCACTGGATTCGCCCGCTGTGTTTGGGTCAATTGGTGCAAAGCTAAAAACAACAAGGATATGGTGACCGATGAGTGATGACGATCTGGCTTTCAGCGGTGTAAAGGTTCTCGATGCCTCGCAGGGCGTGGCGGGGCCGCATTGCGGCATGCTGCTGGCGCAACACGGCGCCGAGGTGGTGAAGCTGGAACCGCTGGCGGGCGACTGGGGCCGGGCCATCGGCAAGCAGCATGGCCAGCACTGTGCGCACAGCGTCCCGTTCAATCGCGGCAAGAAAAGCATCGCGCTGGACTTCAAGAGCGACGAAGGGCTTGCGATCGCGAAGAAACTTGCCAGCGAAGCGGACGTCATTCTGGAAAACTACCGGCCGGGCGTGATGGCGCGTTTCGGGCTCGACTACCCCAGCGTCACGAAGGACAACCCCTCCGTGGTCTATCTGTCGATCACCGGTTTCGGCCAGGAAGGGCCTAACGCCAACCTGCCGGCGACGGATTCGGTGATGCAGGCCTATTCCGGCCTGATGTCAGTAACCCGGGATTCCGACGGCATGCCGTTGCGCGTCGGGCTGCTGGCCATCGATATCTCCACCGGGCTGTACGCGTTCCAGGCGGTGGCCCCGGCACTGTACCGCAAGGCAATGACCGGCAAGGGCAAGCACATCACCACCAGCCTGATGGAAGCCATCGGTGCGTTCCAGGCCGCCAAAATGGTCGAATACCAGCTCGAAGGGGACGAAGTCCTGCCGTCCGGCGTGCCCGTCGGTACCTTCGAATGCAGCGACGGCTATATCAATATCAACGGCCGCCGCGACGCCCATTATGTGGCTTTCTGCAAGATTCTTGGCCGCGATGATCTGGCGACCGATCCGCGCTACGCGACCGTCGCCGCCCGCTTCGAAAACGAAGCCAAACTGATGGCGGTGCTGCGCGAAGGGGCGAAGAAGATGACCGTGGCGGATTTGCACGCGGCGCTGAACGAAGGCGGCGTGCTGAACGCTCCGGTGCACAGCTATGGCGACTATTTCAACGACCCGCATGTCAAGGCGGTGGACGCCGTGCAATGGATCGACCATGCGGATGTCGGCCGGGTGCCCTTTCCCAATATCCCCGGCCACCCGCCGGCCCGGCAGGGCGACCCGCTGACCCATGCGCCCAATATCGGTGAGCACAGCCGGGAAATCCTGCAGGGTATCGGTTATGACGATGCAGCCATCGACGCGCTGGGTGCCAGTGGTGCGGTCGGGATATGGGAGCAGGCGCAGGCCGCCGACTGAGGTTTCGATGAACCTTAAAGACGGGATATGTAATCCATATCGGCGCCAAGGACCCGGATGATGTGGATCGTCGCATCGTCGATCCGATACACGATCATATGGCGGTTTGCGGGAAACTTTCTGTAACCTTGCCGGACTTCGTCGCAACTCACGCCAATTTCCGGGTTTGCGGCGATCAGCTTGAAGGCTGCTGTTAATTTGTCATGGTATCTGTCGGCTTGCTGCTCGCCCCAGTTCTCGAACGAATATAACCAGATATCGATGATGTCCTGCTCCGCCAGGCTCTGGATATGAAGTCGGAGCATCCCGGTTGTTTCACTTCGCCTGTTGCTTGGCTTTCTGCCGGATCGCTTCCATATCCAGGACGCCGGCGTCGCCGCTCTGTTCGCCTTCGATCACGGCAGCCCGCAACGCCTGTATTTTCAGGTCTCGGTAATCGCTATCAGAAAGGATGACCGCAACGGGTTTGCCATTCCGGGTGACGCTGACCGGTGCCTTCTGCGACTTCATGAGGACTTCACCAAACTCCCGCTTGGCATCACTGGCGCTGTAAATATCCATTGGCCTAGTCTTTCGATCAAGTTGATCAATATATACAAACTAATCAATCTGATCGAAAGGGGCAAGACGGGGCCTG
>CAXBEC010000207.1:0-5998 GCA_963974145.1 uncultured Alphaproteobacteria bacterium
GGGGGTCTTTCGGCTGTACCATCGCCCCTTCCGGATGGTTCAGCCAGTCATACAGCCGGGTCAGCAGAAACCGGGTCGCGCTGCCCCGCGCCAAAATCGGCAGGGCCTGCAGTTCCGCATCGGAAAGCGGCCGGACCTTGCGGTAATCGGACAGCATCAACTGGGCCTTGGTGACATTGAAACTGCCGTCGCGTTCGAAGCACCAGGCATTGAGGCAGATGGCGATGTCATAGGCGTAGAAATCGTTGCAGGCGAAATAGAAATCGATAATGCCGGACAGCCTGTCCCCCAGGAAGAAGACATTATCGGGAAACAGGTCCGCATGGCAGACACCGGATGGCAGGCCGGTCGGCCAGTTTTCTTCCAGGAAGCCGATTTCCGTTTCAAGCAGTGTGTCCAGCCCAGCGCGGATTTCAGGCGCGCGCGCGGCGCAGGAATCGAACAGCCCGCGCCAGGCGTCCACCGACAGGCTGTTGGCGCGCTGCAGGGGAAAGGCGTCGCCGGCCAGGTGCATCCGGGCCATGGCATTGCCCAGCTGGGCGCAATGGCCCGGCAGGATCCGCCGCGGCCACATGCCTTTCAGAAAGGTGACGATAGCCGCCGGGCGCCCGCATAACTCGCGCAGCGCCTTGCCGTCACGGGCGTGCAGCGGTGTCGGGCATGCGATACCCTGCGCTGCCAGATGTTCCATATAACCAAGGAAATAGGGCAGGTCTTCGGATTTTACCCGCTTCTCATACAGCGTAAGGATATGGCTGCCCGCCGTCGTCTGCAGCAGGTAGTTCGAATTTTCGACGCCTTCGGCAATGCCCTTGAAGGACACAACCTCGCCAATATCATAGGCGGCGACAAACGCGACCAGTTCCTCGTCGCCGACATCGGTGTAGACGGCCATCGTCAGCGATGCATTCGGTGGTGGACGATGTCATACATTCGCTTGACGCCCTGTTGCCCGGTGCCCATAAAACCCTCACTCATGTTGCCGCTGACCCTGATGATTTTCGACCGGACAACGGCAGGCGCGAACCTAATATAGTTTACAGGGGGATGAAACAAGCCATGACAGACCCGGTGATCGCACAAAAGGCGCCCTATGAAGTCGATGTGACCAAGGGTGAAAGTTACTGGTGGTGTGCCTGCGGCAAAAGCAAGGGGCAGCCCTTTTGCGATGGCAGCCACAAAGGGACGGGGCTGTCGCCGACGGAATATGTCGCGCCCCGCACCAAGACCGTTTATTTCTGCGGCTGCAAATATTCGGACAACAAGCCTCTCTGCGATGGTGCGCACGGGGATCTGTAGTCGGAAAGCTGGGAAGAACATGCTGCCGCGTACCGGACTATTTATTGCCATCGGCATGCTGCTGGCCGCCTGCGCCGGCGACAAGGATAACCGAATCGCCTGTCCGGACGTCGAAGTGCTGCGCGGGCTTGGAGATGTAACCCGTTTTAATCCTGGACCGGGCCGTGATCCCACCGATGTCCTTCTGGAGGCGTGGATCGATCGTGTCGGCGGGACGTGTCGACGCGACGATGAGGATTTGCTGGTAGACCTCAACATCCGGGTCGTCACGCGCCGTGGACCGGCGAATCGGACGGAAAGCGCTACGATTCCCTACTTCGTCGCGATTACGGATTTACGTCGCAATATTCTCAGTCGTCAGACATTTAAAGCCGAAACGCCGTATGTCAGCCGTAAATCGATTTCTTTTGAGGACGTCATAGCCCTGACAATTCCGTTGAGTCCCGGCGTTGAGACAGATTCTTTTACAGTGTATGTCGGTCTGGAGTTGAGCGAAGAGGAATTGCGCCACAACCGCGGCAAGTTGAAGAACTGATGCGGCGACATGTCTGAAGCAGTTGAACGGCAGGCCAGAGCACGACAGCTGCTGCACGACGTTTTTGGCTTTCCGGATTTTCGTGGCGCCCAGGAACCGGTTGTGCGATCCCTGCTCAACGGGCGCAATACACTTGCTGTCATGCCGACGGGGTCGGGAAAGTCACTGTGCTTTCAGATTTCGGGCATGGTGCTGGGCGGGCTCACCATCGTCGTGTCGCCGCTGGTGGCGCTTATGCACGACCAGGTTGCTGCGCTACGACTGGCGGGAGTCGCCGCTGAAACTATCAATTCGTCGCGCGACCGGGTGGAAAATGTCGATGCCTGGCGCCGTGTTGCCGCCGGGGAAAGCCCTATATTGTACCTGTCGCCGGAACGGCTGATGACCGATCGCATGCTGTCCGCCCTGCAGCGGCTGCCCGTCCGGCTGGTCGCTGTCGACGAGGCACATTGCATATCGCAATGGGGGCCGGCGTTCCGGCCCGATTACGAGGCGCTCGCGCGCCTGCGCGAGGTGTTTCCCGGCGTGCCGATTGCGGCGCTGACCGCGACGGCGGACAAGGCGACGCGAAGCGATATCGCGGCGAAGCTGTTTGGCGGCGACGGCGAGACAGTTGTTGCCGGGTTTGACCGACCGAATATCCAGCTGTCCGTTGAAATGAAGCGTGGGGGGCTTCGTCAGGCGCTCGACTTTGTCACGGCGCATAAGGGCGACAGCGGCATTGTTTATTGCCTGTCGCGCAAGAAAACCGAAAGCGTCGCCAAGATGCTGTGTGAGGACGGCATCCCGGCCCTGCCGTATCATGCGGGGATGGACAAGGGTGAGCGCGACGCGAATCAGGATACCTTCATGACGGAGCCGGGCAGTGTGATGGTGGCGACCATTGCCTTCGGGATGGGGATAGACAAGCCGGATATCCGTTTCGTTCTGCACACTGACCTGCCGGGCAGCATGGAGGCTTATTATCAGGAAATCGGGCGTGCCGGCCGCGATGGCGAGAGCGCGGAAGCGCATATGCTGTATGGCCTCGACGATATCCGCATGCGCCGGGTCTTTATCGAACAGGAAGACAGTGGCGATGACGACCGGCGGCGCCGCGAACATAAACGGCTTGATGCGCTGATAGGCTTCTGCGAAGCACCTTCCTGTCGGCGGCGCACGCTGCTTACCTATTTCGGCGAAGATATCGAGAATTGCGGCAATTGCGATATCTGCCTCAATCCGGTGGAAATGGTCGATGGTCTCGTGGAGGGCCAACAGGCCCTGTCGGTGGTATTGCGGACGGGGCAACGATTTGGTGCGGCGCATATCGTTGATGTGCTGCGTGGCGCCGATACCGAAAAGATTCGCGCGGCGGGGCATGATACGCTGGATAATTTCGGTGCAGGTGCGGGGCGCAGCAAGGACGCCTGGAGGTCAATTATCCGGCAGCTGGTGGCGGCGGGTTATCTGCGACTCGACGTTGCGGGATACGGTGGACTCGCGGTTACCGATGACGGCCAGAAACTGTTGCGGGGCGACGCGGCTTTTGCTTACCGGGCGGATACAATCAAGCAGGAGAAAACATCGAAAGCACTGGCGCGGGAAGTTGCCGCCGGATTGACCCCCGCGGATTCGGCACTGCTTGGCGCGCTAAAAAAACTGCGGCGCGACCTGGCAAGCGAGCGTGGCGTACCGGCTTATGTCGTATTCTCCGACCGGTCCCTGCAGGACATGGCGCAAAGCCGGCCCCGGACGCACAGCCAGTTTGCGGAAGTGCACGGCGTCGGGGCGGCAAAGCTGCGCGACTTTGCCGATATCTTTCTTGCCGCCATCGAAGCCGAGGAAAACGCTACAGCATAAGCTGCTTTTCCATTGCGAAATTGGTCAATGTGATACCGCCCCGTGATACCTCCTGCCGCCTGGTAACGGTGAACCCCATCGATTCGAAAAACGGTCGTGCGGTGATGCTGGCATCGGTGGTCAGTTTTGTATCACCCCGCCGCCGGGCCATTCCCTCGGTTCGGCGATAGAGCAGGCGCCCGACCCCCTGCCGCTGCCAGTCCGGATGCACATAGAACATATCGACAAGACCGGTTTTTCCGAGGCTGGAAAATCCGGCGATCGCTTCACCGGTTGCGACGATAACCGTGTCGCATGACGCGACCCGATCCTGAATCCATTCCGGGTCGGGTATTTGGGGTGCCCAGGCGTCCCGCTGTTCTGCCGAGTATTGCGCGGCGGCGGCGCGGTGGACACTGCCATGGAACAGGCGGGCCAGCGTGCCGGCATCGTCCGGGCGATAGGTGCGCAGGCGCAACCCGCGATCCGGCTGGCCGGCCAGGAAAGACGCCATGTGCAGCGCCGCCTGGTCCGGCGCATAGGCATATGACTGTCCCACGGGGCAGGCATGCCGCGCGATACAGCCGCCAGACAGGCACGCTTCTCCCGCCGGGCTTCGAATCCACGCAGCGCAGGCGCCGGTGTCGTATCCGGCATCGCCAAAGGCGGATACGGGGCAGGCGGAGCGGCATGGTTGCGCCGAACATGTCGTGCAGGGTGTGGCGTGATCCGGCCGCTCGGGCAGGGCGAGCCGTTCCCGGAAAGCCAGTGCGCCGCGCCAGGCATGCCAAAGCCCGTATTCCGGATGGATCATCATGCCAATCGGAGACGCCTGGACGTTCTCCGCCCGCGCCGCCCAGCGTTGAAACGGGTAGTAAGGCGGGCCCTCGAAGGGAAAAAGCACTGTCGCGCTGAACCCTGCGGCCAGGGGCGTCAGCACCTGCCGGGTCCAGGTATTCAGCGGATCGCGACCTGCCGGGCGGGCGGCAATGAAGGCCTGCCACATCGCCGGGCCGGCATTCCCCACCAGCAGGATCGTACCGGTTCCCGGAGGCGCGCCGTCCCCATCACCCGGATGGAATCCGCCACGCAGTATCAGCCCCTGCCGCGCCAGCACATCGCGGATGGCACCTAACGACATGGCTGATCCGGACCGCATCTATCCTGTAACCGCATTCTGCCTGCTCTGTGATACATTGACGCCATGTGGACCGATGTCGTCGACCAGAATGAATTCTATCACAGCCCGCTGGGGCATGTGGCGCAACGTATGATCCGCCGGCGGATTCGCCAGTTATGGCCGGATGTGCGGGGCATGCGGATGCTGGGGCTGGGCTATGCGATACCCTATCTGACGTCTTTCCGGGGCGAGGCGGAACGCGTCGTCGCCGCCATGCCGGCGCAGCAGGGCGTCATGCACTGGCCGCGGCACGAACCCGGCCTGGTCACGCTGGTGGACGAGGCGGAACTGCCCTTCGCGGATCTGTCCGTCGACCGCATGCTGCTGGTGCATGCGGTTGAACAGAGCGAGATCCTGCGCGGCATGATGCGCGAAGCATGGCGGGTGCTGTCCGAAGGCGGCCGGCTGATGGTTGTCGTGCCGAACCGCCGCGGCATCTGGGCGCGGCTGGAGCGAACGCCGTTCGGCCACGGGCAGCCCTATACCAATCGGCAGATCCGCCGGTTGCTGCAGGACAACCTGTTTCTGCCGGTCGATACGGCGCGGGCGCTGTACGTGCCGCCAAGCCAGTGGCGGTTATCCCTGTCGTCGTCGCCGGCAATCGAACGGCTCGGTGATCGCTTCTTTCCGCAGTTTTCCGGCGTCCTGCTGGTAGAGGCGATAAAGCAGATCTATGCGGCTGCGCCACCCGCCAAGGCAGTGCGCGGGCGGCGGCGATTCGTCGTTTTGCCTGACAGCGCCGCGAGGACGCCAGGTGCGCAGAAAATTCGGAATTGATGGAATACGCCGGCGGCGCCTATCATTCCATTTTATAGCGATTCCCCCGATTTCCATGCTGAAGGATGCAGGAGAAGACGATGGTAGAACAGGCCGTTGAAAAAAACGAGCAATGCCCGGAAATAACGCGTCTTTTGGCGGAAAGCGCAACCGGGATCACGTATGATCGCCTGCCGGCGGACGTCGTGTTCGTTACCAAGCACTGCCTGCTCGACTGGCTGGGCGTTACAATGGCCGGCGCTCAAGAACCGCTGACGCAGCAATTGGCGGATTATGTCGGTGCCGAAGGCGGCGCCGCCCAGGCGACGCTGATCGGAACTGGCGGAAAAGTGTCGGCCGGGCAGGCGGCGCTGGTCAACGGGGCGGCGGGACACGCGCTGGATTAT
>CAXBEC010000208.1:0-5968 GCA_963974145.1 uncultured Alphaproteobacteria bacterium
GCTGCGTCAGCCGCTTGTCCGCCGGATCCGGCTTGAGGATGAAATCATTCATGCTCTGAATATGGCCCGCTCCCGTTGCCGCGACAAGCGCGGCGCTTACGCCTGGTCCAGCGACCGGTCCATCGCGGTTGGCCGGCCCAGGCTGCGGCGATCCACCGCGACGGCCTTGATCAGGGCGAAAACCGGCACCCCCGGCCCCAATGCCAGTTCGCTGACCGAGACTTTCGTGATCCGGGCCCAGAGCGGGCTGCCGATGTCGAGCAAGACATGCGCCTGCGGCCCGCCGCTGTCCTCGATCTGGACGACACGGCCCGGCAGGATATTCAGGATACTTGTGCGTTGCGGCCGCTCCAGACTCAGGGACACATCCCGGGACCGGATCCGGACATTGATCGGCGTCCCGACAACGGCGTCGATCAACGGGCTGACCAGTTCGCCGCCGGGAAACGCCATCCGGGTAATCCCGCGTGCCGGATCATGCGTCGTGACTGTCGACCGCAGTACCGCCCCCGCGTCGAGCCGCCCCGTATAGGGATGCAGATCCAGCCGCGAGGTTACGTCTTCGATGGGACCTTTGGCGACGATCCGCCCGCGCGCGATCAGCACCAGGGTCGAGGCCAGCCGCAGCACCTCGTCGATGGCATGGCTGACATAAAGAATGGGAATGCCAATTTCATGCCCGAGGCGTTCGATAAACGGCAGGATCTCGTCCTTGCGCTCGACATCCAGCGATGACAGCGGCTCATCCATCAGCAGCAGGTTGGGGCTGGTCATGACTGCCCGCGCAATCGCCACCCGCTGGCGTTCGCCACCGGACAGGGTCGCCGGACGGCGCGGCATCAGCGCACCGAGGTCCAGAATTTCGACAATCTGGTCAAGCCCGTAGCGCGGCGACCGCCGTCCGGCACGTTTCATCCCGTAGGCGATATTCGCCTCGACCGAAAGATGCGGAAAAAGCTGCGTGTCCTGAAAGACAAAACCGATACTGCGGCGGTGCGGTGGCACGAAGATACCCCTCGCATCGTCCTGCCATATCATATCGCCGACAGCGACATGATTGCCCGGCACCCTGTCCAGCCCCGCGATAACCCGCAGCAGCGTGCTCTTGCCGCTGCCGGACGGACCGAACAGCGCCGTCACCCCGTCGAGCGGCAGGTCCAGATCAGCTTCCAGACTGAAATCCGGATAGGTGACACGGCATTTCGCGGTCAGGTTCGTCATCGGCCGGTGACCCGAATGGGGAAGTGTCGGTTCAGCGCATACACCGCGAACAGGACAATGAAGGAAAATACCAGCAATCCGGCGGAAAGCGTATGCGCCGCTGCATAGTCCAGTGTTTCGACATGTTCGAATACGGCGATCGCGATCACCCGGGTCTCTCCCGGAATATTCCCCCCGACCATCAGCACGACGCCGAATTCGCCCAGCGTATGGGCAAAACACAGGACGATGGCCGTGAGGTAACCGCGCAACGCCATCGGCGCCGCCACCGAGAAGAAGGCGTCCAACGGCCCGGCGCCCAGCGTGTATGCCGCCTCCAGCGGGCCGCGGCCGGTCGCTTCAAAGGCGCCCTGCAACGGCTGCACGGCGAACGGTAGCGAGTACAGGACCGAGGCCAGAACCAGCCCGGTAAAAGAGAATGTCAGCGTCGACCCGGTGAGGTTGACCCAGAACGCACCGACAGGGCTGTCCTGCCCCATGATCACCAGCAGGTAAAAGCCGAGCACCGTCGGCGGCAGGACGAGCGGCAGGGCCACGACGGATTCCACAAGCGCCGCCAGACGCGATTTGGTATTCGCCAGCCACCAGGCGACAGGCGTGGCCAGCACGAGCAGCACGGCAACCGTGGTCGCGGCCAGTTGCAGTGACAGCCAGACGGGATCGAGATCAATCACGACCCGGCCCCGTAACCGAAGCCATCAAGCATCGTTTTGACATCATCCGAGCGCAGGAACATCAGGAAACCGGCGGCGGCCGGATTATCCGCGCCGCGGCGCAACAATACCGCATCCTGCCGGATGGGGTCGTGCAGGGATTCCGGCACGATCCATCGTGCTCCCGCAGCATTTTCCGACACCTGCGAAAGGGCAACCAGCCCCAACGCCGCATTGCCCGACGCCACGAACTGGTAGGCCTGACCAATGCTCTGACCACGCACCAGCTTGTCTGAAAGCCAGTCCAGAAGGCCCAGCGCCGACAGCGCCTGTTCCGCCGCCGCGCCATATGGGGCGAGTTTCGGATTGGCGATGGCGAGATGACGGAATGCCCCGCGGCGCAGCGCGGCTTCGCCGCCACCTTCCAGTAGAGTCGCGTCGCGGCCCCACAGCACCAGCCGGCCGACAGCATAGGTGAATTGCGAACCCTGAACCGCATCGCCCGATCCAACCAGCAGTTCCGGGCGCAACCGGTCGGCAGCCAGGAACGCGTCATAGGGCGCGCCTTTGCGGATCTGTGCATAAAGCGCGCCGGTCGCCCCCGCGCTGAGACGGATTTCATGCCCGCTGACGGCCTGGTACCGCTCGGCAATCTCCTGCGCCGGTCCGGCGAAATTACCCGCAACGGCAATGGTCGCCTCTTCGGCCGCCGCCCCGCCGGCAGCGACCGCCAGCAACGATGCCATCCCGGCGAACCATCCGAGTATTCCGCTCATCCGCACGAATATACCATGTTCACTGCCCTTAACCGTATGGCGCTATATAATTGAACGACAACGCCTTGAACACCGTGCGCAGTAGAACTACCTTTTTTATCAAGCGGCAATCGCGTGTTGCCTGACATGCCCTGCCGCCCTATTTTCGAACTGAATGCGAATCCGGGCGCCAACCCGGAGCAACCAGGGACAGCAGATCATGATAGACCCCTTTGGTCGTCATATATCCTATTTACGCGTATCGGTGACGGACCGGTGCGATTTTCGCTGCGTCTATTGCATGTCGGAAGACATGACGTTTCTGCCGAAGGCCGACATCCTGTCGCTGGAGGAACTGGAGCGCCTGTGCAGCACTTTCGTGAAGCTCGGCGTCCGGAAATTGCGGATGACCGGCGGCGAACCGCTGGTCCGCCGCAATATCATGTGGCTGTTCCGCCAGTTGGGCCGGCATCTCGATTCCGGGGCGCTGGATGAGCTGACCCTGACGACGAATGGCAGCCAGCTCGCGAAATATGCCAAAGAACTGGCGGAAATCGGCGTGCGGCGCGTCAATGTCTCACTGGACACGCTGGACCCTGACAAATTCCAGAAGATCACGCGCTGGGGCCGGTTCAACCAGGTCATGGAAGGCATTGCCGCCGCCAAGGAGGCCGGTCTCGGCGTCAAGATCAATGCGGTTGCGCTGAAGGGTGTCAACGACGACGAACTGCATGACATGGTACGCTGGTGCGGCGCCGGCGGTTATGACCTGACCTTCATCGAGGTCATGCCGATGGGTGATATCGGCGGCGAGGCGCGCTTCGATCAATATCTGCCCCTGTCGACGGTACGGGCGGAACTGCAGAAGCAGTGGACATTGACCGACTCCAAATTCGATTCCGGTGGCCCGGCCCGCTATGTCGAGGTTGCCGAAACCGGCCGCAAGATCGGTTTCATCACGCCGATGACCCATAATTTCTGCGAATCCTGCAATCGCGTCCGCCTGACCTGCACCGGGACGCTGTATATGTGCCTGGGTCAGGAAGACGCCGCCGATCTGCGCGCGCCGCTGCGGGCAAGCGAAGATGACGACCTGCTGATTGCCGCCATCGGCGAAGCCATCGATCGCAAACCGAAGGGCCATGACTTCATCATCGACCGCCGTAACACCGGCCCAGCGGTTGGCCGCCACATGAGTGTCACAGGCGGCTAAGCGGCATTCCGTCTATTCGGGCATGCAGATCGCACTGGAGATCGGCTCGGTGCCTGTCGTCAGGTCGACCCGTACCGTGACGTCTTCGCCGATGATATCCCACAGCTTCGACCCCTTCTTTGGACAGGCGTATTTCGCAATCAGCGACTGCACCATGAGACTTCGGGCGTTGATGGCGTCGATATATTCCTGGTTGGTGATCAGCACCTCCATCCGGATCAGTGCCGCGTCGGAAACGAATATCTTGCTGATTTCGCCCATTTCGCCGAACGGACGGAACAGGTAGCGTTCCTGCAGCCACCGGACCCCGTCCTCCGCCCGGCGCGGATCATCGCCGCACCCCACCACCGTGAGGGCCATTGATACTGCAATCGTGAAACGGGCAATCGGCGTCATAAACTGACCTTCATCAACATGCCCCATGCTAGTGTGGCACAGGAAAATTAATATACTGTTTACCGGGTAATCAGCGACCGGTGCCGGAAACGGCCGCGGGGGTCGCACACATACAGAACAGAGGAAGTCCCATGGAAATCGGTGCGATCATCTTTGCCACGGAATACACGATCCCGATCGACGAACTGGCCCGCGAACTGGAACAGCGCGGCTTCGGCTCGCTTGTCCTGCCGGAACACACCCATATCCCGACGAGCCGCATATCGCCGTGGCCGGGCGGCGCCGAACTGCCACGGGAATATTCAAATACCTACGATCCCTTCGTCGCCCTGTCCTTCGCCGCGGCAGCGACGAAGACGCTGAAACTGGCGACCGGCATCTGCCTGGTGGCGCAGCGCGACCCGATTGTCACCGCGAAATCCGTCGCGAGCCTCGATGTCCTGTCCGGCGGCCGCGTCATCTTCGGAATCGGCGGTGGTTGGAACGTGGAGGAAATGAATCATCACGGCGTCGAATACAAAACCCGCTTCAAGCAGTTGCGTGAACACGTTCTGGCGATGAAATCCCTCTGGATGGAAGACGAAGCGTCTTTCGCGGGCGATTTCGTCAATTTCGGGCCCACCTGGTCCTGGCCGAAGCCGACCCAGAAACCGCATCCGCCGGTCATCATCGGCGGCGAAACGGATTACACGATCAACCGGGTAATCGAATTCGGCGATGGCTGGCTGCCGCGAGCGAGTCCGAATTTCGACCCCACTGAAGGCATGAAGCGCCTGCGCCAGGCCGCGGAAAAGGCCGGGCGGGACATGTCCTCGCTGTCGGTCACCGTATTCCGGGCGCCGCCGGACGCGCAGGTTCTGGAATCCTATGCCCAGGCGGGTATCGCGCGGTCGCTGCTGATGCTGCCGACGGCGGACCGGGATACGGTCCTCAGGCTGCTTGACGAGTACACGCCCCTCGCCGGCTGATCCCGCACGCGCCGCAGCGGGTTATGATCCGGTAATCCGCTGCGCGAGGAACTGGTCGATGCGGGCGTTCACCGCTTCCGGTGCCTCGATCATGTTGAAATGTCCCGGCCCGACCAGGTTCAGCGTATCGCTGACCGCGACCGAGGCCTCGACAAGCTGCTGCAGCGGCAGTTTCTCATCCTTACCGACCGGGCGGCGGCCGCCATCCGCACCGCGATCCGTGCTCTGAATCACCAGAACGGGCACCTTCACCATCGCCATCGCCTCCGCCATGCGCCGCTTGTCGTAATCGACCATATTCTTTGACAGCGGCACGGCTGTTGATTCCGGCATGGCCGCAACCTGGGCCAGCTTTTCCGCCGCCCAGTCCGGCGGGGTGCCGAAAAACATCCCGGCGAACATGTCGGTAACCAGCTGCTCGAATCCCTTTGCGGCAAGCGCCTTGTCATAGGCCGCGTATTGTTCCTCCCTGGTCCCCACGGTGCGGCTGCCATCGACCAGCACGATACCCGCAACCCGGTCCGGCGCCAGGGCGCAGGCCTCCGTGACGACACGACAGCCCATGGAATGGCCTACCAGGATGGCGCCTTTCAGGTTTTCCTGCGCCAGCAGGTCCGCCACGTCCTGCCCCAGCTGGTCAATCGTCATCGGCTGTTCGCCCCGCGGCGACCGTCCCATACCCCTGAGATCAACGGCGATTGTTTCGTGCGATTTCGCAAAATGCGGTACCTGGAAACGCCAGTCTTCAAGCCGGCAGAGATA
>CAXBEC010000209.1:0-5931 GCA_963974145.1 uncultured Alphaproteobacteria bacterium
CGGGTGCTGATCGTCACCGGCGCCGGCGACAAGGCGTTCTGCGCCGGCGCCGATATACCCGAGCTGCGCGACCGCACTCTCATGGAGCAGCAGCGCGGCGCCGAACTCGGCCAGGCCGTCTTCGCGAAGCTTGATGCGCTGCCGATGCCGTCGGTCGCGGCGATCAACGGCTACTGCCTGACCGGCGGGCTGGAAGTGGCGCTGGCCTGCGATATCCGGGTCGCGGGCACAGGCGCGAAATTCGGCATCACCAGTGCGAAAATCGGCTCCGTCGCCGGCGGCGGCGGCACCCAGCGTCTGCCCCGCATCGTTGGTGCGGAATGGGCCAAGGACATGCTGTTCAGCGCCGACTTCATCGACGCCGACACCGCATTGCGCATCGGGCTGGTCAGCCGCATCGCCGAACCGACAGCGGTGCTGGACACCGCGCTGGCCCGGATCGATGCCTATGCGGCGCGCGCGCCGCTAAGCGTGTGGTACGCCAAGATGGCGGTGAACAAGGGCATGCAGATGGACCTGGAGCCGGCGCTGGAATTCGAACGGCACCTGACTGCCAGCCTGTTCACCACCGAGGACCGGACGGAAGGCATGTCCGCCTTCCTGGAAAAACGCGACGCCGTCTTCAAGGGCCGATAAGGGAAAACCCGCCCCGGACTATCGATCCGACCTGGAATGGAATAATCTTCACCGGCAGGAACTTGGGATGGAGGCAACGGCAATGACGGCGTGGAAGATCAGCGGCCAGTACATGGAAAGCTGTAACTGCGACTATCTGTGTCCCTGCATTTACACCAATCCGCAGGGCAAGGTGACGCATGACCATTGCTACGCGATGATGGTCTACCACATCGAACAGGGCCAGCATGGCGACACGGACCTGTCCGGCCGGACCTTCGCCTTCGTCATTCGCTCCGGCAAGGTCATGGCCGACGGAGAGGGGATCTTCGCCGGTGTCATTGATGACAAGGCAAACGACGCCCAGCGCAAGGCGCTGACCGCCATCATCAGCGGCGAATCCGGCGGCGTGCCGGGCATGATCCAGGACAACCTGGTCGGCGATTTCCGCGGTGTCGAATTCAAGCCCATCGAATTCACCATCGATGGGTTGACGCGGATTGCCAATATCCCGGGCGTGTTCGATTTCTACATCGACGGCGTGCCCTCGCGGAACAATTCCGGCGACCCCTACTACCTCGACAACACCTCGCATCCCGCCAATACGCGGCTCGCACTGGCCCGGGCGAAGTCATTGCATGTCGAAGGGTTCGGACTGTCCCTCAACATGGTTGATGCGGGCAACAACGGACATTTCGCCCCCTTCTCCTGGTCCGACTGATCCACGACAATGCGCGACGCCCCGCAATCCGACGGCGCGCTGCGGCGACTGCTGCTGCGCGATCAGATCCCGATCGCAACGGCGCTGGCCGGGATCACCATCATTTCATGGGCCTATCTGTTCCTGCTGGCCCATCAGATGACCATGATGATGGATGGCATGGGCATGACGTTCATGCCGTGGTCCGCGACCGATTTCACCCTGATGTTCGTGATGTGGTGGGTCATGATGATCGGCATGATGACCCCCAGCGCCGCGCCGATGATCCTGATCTTCGACAGGATCGGCAAGGGCCGCCGGAAACGCGGCCAGTCCTTTGTCCCCACGGCCGTCTTCGCCACCGGGTATCTCGCTGCCTGGGGAGTCTTCAGCCTGATCGCGACACTGGCCCAATGGGCGCTGGAAAGCGCGGCCCTGATGGTGCCGATGATGCAGCTCAACAGCCCGGTTATCGGTGGCGCCGTACTGGTTTTGACGGGCCTCTATCAGTTCACCCCGATGAAACATGCCTGCCTGAAACACTGCCGCTCGCCCTTCGCCTTCGTCATGAACCACTGGCGCGACGGAACGGGCGGCGCGCTGCGCATGGGGGCCGGACATGGCCTCTATTGCCTTGGCTGCTGCTGGTTCCTGATGGCGCTGCTGTTCGTCGGCGGGGTCATGAACCTGATCTGGGTCGCGATTATCGCCGCCTGGGTACTGGCGGAGAAACTCTTCCCGGCCGGCCGGTGGATCGCCCGGATTGGCGGGCTACTTATGGCGGGGACGGGCATTTACTTCATGACAGGCTTTTAAAGGTTGCGCTGAAAGCCGGAGCGCCGGGGAACACTCCCATAAATTCTTGGCACTACACCCTTTTCCACGATCGAACATTGAAAATTTATGCGACTTCTCCTTGCTCGGTCCCCGGGCCTATGGCGTAATAGTGCAATTATGTAACGAATTTTATGTATACTTGAAGCGATATACGGACCATTCGCTTTATCTCCAAATCTATCGGCGCTCCTGAATTTGGCCGGAAATTAGCAAAGCATGGACACAAAACCAGATCAGCTCAATTCCAAGACCGTTTGGTTTGATGCCGTTCTCGAAAACGCGCCCATCAATATTTACCTGAAGGCGCCCGACGGGACGTTTCTCTGGGTAAACCAGAAATTCGCGGAAACCTTTGGCAAACCTGCCGAGGAATTCATCGGCAAAACAGCCGAGGACCACCTTGCGGGCGGGAACCTCTCCCTCGCCAACCAGCACGATCATCGGGTACTGACGACTGGTGAAGCGGAAACGCAGGAAGAAGTGTATTTGGGCCGTATCTACCAGGTTCTCAAATGCCCCATCACAGATTCTACCGGTGACATCATCGGTCTGGTCGGATTCGATACCGACATCACGGAATTGCGCGAAACCGAAGCCAAACTGCGCGAACAGACGCTCCAGCTGGAACAGATGATTGAAAGTCGTACGCAGGACCTGCGCCGCAGCGAAAAGCAGTTTCGCGACCTGATCGAGGGGTCGATCCAGGGCATGTACATCACCACCGGAGGATCACGGATCCGGTTTGCAAACGCCAAGGCAGCGCAAATTTACGGCTACGACACAGCCGAGGACCTTGTGGCTCTTGGATCCGCGGAGCGGCTCTTCCCGCCCGACGAACTCGATCGGGTAATCGGTTACCGGGTTGCCCGGCAGAACGGCGATGAAGTACCGGACAGCTATGAAACCGTCGGGCTACGGAAGGATCGCAGCCGTATCTGGCTCGAATACTTCGTGACCCATACCGAATGGGAAGGCGAGCCGGCCTGGCAGATCACCCTTGTCGATATCTCCGGCCGCAAGACGTTGCAGGAACAGCTGCTCCGGTCCCAGCGGCTGGAAGCTGTCGGCCAGCTGGCCGGTGGCATCGCCCATGATTTCAATAATCTGCTCGGCGTTATCATGGGCAACGCCGAAATTCTGGACGGCAGCGTTCCCGCCGACGAAAGCGATACCGATCATGTCGAGGCGATCAAACAGGCCGTGGAGCGGGGCGCGTCCCTGACAAGCCGGTTGCTGTCCTTTTCCTGCCAGCAGACCCTCACGCCGACGACGATGAGCATATCCGCCCGAATAGACGGACTTGCCGACATGCTGCACCGTGCACTAGGCGAGACGATAAAGCTGAAGATCGAGCATGACGCCAGCCTGTGGCCTGCCCGAATCGATGCCAGCCAGCTGGATCATGCCCTGTTAAACCTCGCCATCAACGCGCGTGATGCCATGCCGCAGGGCGGTGTACTGACGGTCGCGACCCGTAACGTTTCCCTGAAGGATGGTGACGTTGCAACCTTCGAAGAATTCACGCCCGGTGACTATGTCCTGATCACGGTCAGTGACACAGGAACAGGAATGGCGCGCGAAACCGTGGAAAAAGCGTTCGAGCCTTTCTTTACGACCAAGGACGTCGGTGTCGGCACCGGGCTTGGGCTAAGCATGACCTATGGTTTCGTCAAACAGTCAAACGGCCATGTCACGCTAAAAAGCACGCCCCATCAGGGCACGGTGATTTCGCTGTACCTGCCGCGGTCAAAAAAACGGTTAGAGTCGTCTTCGAATCGCAGCACCACGGATGACGTGCCGCCTGGCACTGAAATCATCCTTGTCGTTGAGGATAATGAAGACGTCCGGCACATATCGGCGAATGCCCTTCGGAACCGCGGCTATTCGGTAATCGAGGCCGAGAACGGCAGCGAAGCGATTCAACACCTGAAAAACGGACAGGCGATCGACCTGCTGTTCACGGATGTGATTCTGCCGGGGGGCATGAACGGGGTCGATATCGCGACGGAAGCCCGACGCCTGCAACAGGGAATCAAGGTCCTTTTCACGACCGGCTATGCGGAAAATGCCGTCATGCATGACGGACAACTCGACCCGGCCACGACGCTGCTTGTCAAACCCTACCGCCGTGACGAACTCCTCAAACGGATTCGAACCATTCTCGAATCCACCGCGGATTGACAACACCACTTCTCTTCAGGCTACGCTAGTCTCCACAAAGCGGGAGCGTGATGCATATGGCCCATCTGAATATCGAGAAACTGCACGATGATTTCGGTGCCCGGATTACCGGGATCGACCTGCGCGCGCCGCTGACGGAAGACACCGTTTCGGAAATCCGCGCGGCCATCGACGAATATTCCTTCCTGCATTTTCCCGACCAGCCCTTCGACGATGACCGGCAACTTGCCTTCACGAAAACCCTTGGTGAACCGGAAGAAAGCCACGTCACGCTGGGCGAGGAAGGCAAGATCAATTATTTCGGCACTATCGGCAATGTGCAGCCGGATGGCACGAAGCTGGGCAATGCGGACCGCAAGACCATCTTCCTGACCGGCAACAACATGTGGCACACGGATTCATCCTTCCGCAAAGTACCGGCCTTCGTATCGATCATGTGCGCCTATGAAACGCCCGATGAGGGCGGGATCACCGAATATGTCAGCGCCCGCGCCGCCTATAACCGGCTTCCGGACGAAAAGAAGGCCGAAATCGACCCGCTGACCGTGGTGCATGATTACGTCTTTTCGCGTTCCAAGGTGGCGCCGGATGCGGTATCGCCATCGCTCGCCAAATCCCTGCCACCGATCCCGCAACGTCTGGTCCGCGCCAACCCGAATACGGGCGCAAAGAACTATTATGTCGGCTCCCATGCCAAGGCCATCGAGGGCTGGAGCGATACGGACAGCCGTGTGTTGATCGACGATCTGCAGGCGCGCGCCACGCAGCCGGAACACGTCTATGCGCATCGCTGGCAGCCCGGCGACCTGGTGATCTGGGACAACCGTTGCCTGCTGCATCGCGGCAGCGGCTACGATGCCGACAAATACCGCCGCCACATGCGGCAGACCCGGGTGCGCGGCGCGGGGCCGACACTCGACGAATAATCAACACGGGGGGAATCCGGAAAATGGCGCTATCGACTCTTCTGATCAAGGTCCCGGTACGGGATAACGAACTCGAGGACCTGTCCCGCATCTACGACGTCCAGCAGCATATCGAGGACGACCCGCGCGCCGCCTATCTGGCGCAGCATGGCGGCGATGTCGACGCGGTGCTGACCAATGGGAGCCTTGGCGTCTCGCCGGAGGAAATGGCCGCGATGACCGGGTTGAAGATTATCTGCTGCCTCGGCGCGGGGTATGAAGGGGTCGACCTGGAACTCTGCCGGTCACGCGGCATCATGGTGACGCACGGGCCGGGCACCAACGACACCGCCGTGGCCGACCATACCATGGCGCTGCTCTTCGCCATCATCCGCGACATTCCGCATTTCGACGCGCTGGTGAAGGGCGGGGGCTGGAAAACGGTCAATACCTCGCGCCCGATGATCAACAGCAAGACGCTGGGTATCTACGCGATGGGTCGTATCGGGTTGCAGGTCGCGAAGCGCGCCCGGGCGTTCGACATGCCGGTGCATTACCACAACCGCAAGAAACGCGACGACGTCGATTATGTTTATGAAGATTCGCTGATGGACCTGGCGAAGGCCTCGGATTATCTAATCTGCATCGCGCCCGGTGGCGACGACACCTTCCACACCATCAACGCCGACGTGC
>CAXBEC010000210.1:0-5923 GCA_963974145.1 uncultured Alphaproteobacteria bacterium
ATTTCAGCGCGTTCGGCGAGGGTCGCTTCGAGTTCCGGGACGGCAACGAGGCTGCCACGGTGGACAGTGTTGCGCCGACGCTGGTTTTCGTTGCGGCGAATGGCAGCGAAACGGTCCTGAACGGCGCCATCCTCCACACCACGGAAGCAGATAGCGGCACGCAGCTGAACAGCGACGGCAATGCCCACACAATCAGTGGTACCGGCGCGGAAGGCAACGGCCTTGTGATCGGGTTCGAGGATCTGACGGGTATGGGCGACCGGGATTTCAACGACCTGGTGCTTCGCGTCGATTTCGGAGACGCGATCGGCCAGGTCCTGCCGCCGGTGGCGGTTGTGCCGGATATCAATCTCGCCGATATCGACAGCACGCTCCTGTCCGGTGCTGAAATCAGCATCGTTTCCGGGTTCCAGGCAGGCGATACGTTGCAGACGCTGTCGCTGGACGGCACCGGCATCGCCGTTTCGCAGCGGGGTTATGATGCCGAAACCGGCGCCTTCCGCCTCATCCTGAGCGGTACGGCAAGCATCGCGGCCTATCAGGCGGTTCTGGCCCAGGTGCAACTGGTCAATGCCGGGACCAATGTGGCGGCCGGAGAGCGTGAAATTTTCGTATCCGTTACGGACGATGGCGGGGCGGTCAGCACGGTTGCGGCCAGCAGCGTTACGGTCCTGCCGGCGGATGTTATCACCGGTACGGAAGCGGGTGAAACATTGAGCGGTCGGGACGGTAATGACGCGATCGACGCAAGGGACGGTGACGATACTGTCTTTGCCGGGGATGGCGATGATCTGGTGCTTGGCGGGCTTGGCGATGACATCCTGGCCGGCGGCGCCGGCGGCGATACCCTGATTGGCGGATCGGGGTCGGATACCGCTTCATTTGATGGTTCCACCGCCGGCGTGACGGTCGACCTGTCGACCGGCGCTGCGTCCGGCGGTGATGCGGAGGGCGATACCCTGCAGGGGATCGAGAACCTGGCCGGTTCCGGCCTGAACGATACCCTGACAGGCGATGGCGAGGCCAATATCCTGCTCGGCGGTGCGGGGGATGACCTGCTGGTGGGCGGCGGCGGGGCCGATACGGTTGATGGCGGG
The DNA here is from genome assembly GCA_963974145.1 of uncultured Alphaproteobacteria bacterium. Classification (GTDB taxonomy): domain Bacteria; phylum Pseudomonadota; class Alphaproteobacteria; order UBA8366; genus MarineAlpha4-Bin1. The sequence goes on from CAXBEC010000210.1 coordinate 1,098, forward strand.
GCCGGTACGGACAGGGTCCGGATCGACCTGACCGCGGCGGACCTGCAGAACCCGGCCCTTCTGCTGGAAATCAACGGGTTCGCCCAGTTCCTGGCGGCAAACGCGGACAGCGCGTCGCCCACGGGCGAGGGACCGTCCTTCACCTTTGACAGTCTTGACGGGTTGACTGTCCGTAATATCGAGGACCTCGACATTACGGTTGACGGTGTGCCGTTTGACTTTGCGCCGGTAATCGAGGCACTGGCAGTCGCGGCGCCGCTTTCGACGCTGCCTGAAGACACCGATGCAATTGCGACGCAAATCCGGATTAGCGATGTAGACGGCACGGCATTTTCCGGTGCGGTCATCGAAATCGACCTTGGCTACCAGGATGGCGATCTGCTTGTCCTGCCGGTCGCGGCGCTGTCGGGCACGAATGTCACGGTCGTCGACAATGCTTTCAATGCCGATGACAATGTGTATCGCCTGACGCTGTCCGGCGAGGATGCGCTGTCGACGTATGAATCCATTCTCCAGTCGGTTCGCCTGGGCAGTACAGGCGAGGAACGTGACGCGGGCATCCGGAATGTCCGGATACAGGTCACGGATACGGATGGCAATCCGAGCCAGGCCGTGAGCATGAGTGTGACAGTCGAGGCGCCGCCGGAGGTCACCCTGGTTCATGAAGACCGGGGCAGCGGCGCGGAGAAGCGAAATTATGTTCTGATCGACGAATTGGATTCGGAATCGGTCGGGGTTGTCGAGGCCGGTGATATGAAGCGGGGCAACGACCCCGAAGCGCGCTGGCAGGTGGAAAGCGACGGCCAGAGCCGGGCGGCGACGGAAAGCGACCTGGATGGCGTTCGCTATCACGCCGTCGATCAGGGCGTCGGCACGGACTGGGTCATCGCGGCGGAAGGTGTGGAGGACGACCTTGTCATCGACCTTTCCGACGATGAATGGCAATCGACGGAGCACGCGGCAGGCGGGCAGGGCGACGATGTCCTGACCGGCAATGATTCCCGGAACCTCCTGTTCGGTGGCGCCGGCGACGATATCTTCTTTGGTTCCGGCAACAACGACGCGATGTTCGGCGGCTCCGGCGATGATCTGTTCATTCTCAATGCCACGGGGCTGACAGATGATGTGATGAACAGGTCGTCCGGTGTTGCCGGCCTGGATGGACGGCTGGGCGATATTATCGATGCCAATGACGACGGCGAAGGCACGATTATCTCCAACCGGATTAAATCCGGTGTCGATGGCGGCAGCGGCCACGATACGCTGCGGATCGTGGCGGATGAGGATATTACGATCGACGTCGGCCGAGACGATTTCAGGCGATTTGACGACGCTATCAATAATATCGAAGCGATAGACCTGCGCTACGGCGAGGGCGACGTAACGCTGCGGCTCGTTACCGTTACATTCTTCGACAATGGCGGCGGTGTGCTGGGCAAGGTGCATGTCCAGGACGACCAGCCGGCAATCTGATAACGCGTGCCATCACGGTTCCGCGATCCGCTGGACAGGGAGAGCCGCTGTTGTCGCAAAATTTACCAAAACCCTGTATGTAAGCGGTACATCCATGCAGCGATGTGATTGGCCGATCCGGAGATCCGATGGCGTTAGAGGATAGACCTGAGTCAGAACCGGAAACCGGCGATTCGGGATCGAATGAAGGCAGTCCGCCGGACCTGCTTGAAGGCGCCGCCAATGACGGTGACCCGCAAGCGGGACAGGGTGCGCGCGATCTTCTGAACCCGGAAAACGTGGCGGATGACGATACACTGGAGCTGGACCGCCGCGAAACAGATCGCCGGGCCGGTGGTCGCCGGGAGTCCGACTTCGACCTTGAGGCGTTCCTTGAACAGGCCGAAGAGGATCAGAAAAAGGGACGCCCGGAATGGCTGGTGAAACCGTCGCCGGGTACCGCTGACGATACGCTGCTGGGTTGCCTCGCAATACTGACGACCCTGCTTGATCGCCCGATGTCGGTCGATGCCCTGACGGCGGGCCTGCCGATGGCCGGGGAGGCGATGACGCCGGACCTGTTCGTGCGGGCGGCGACGCGGGCCGGGATTTCCGCGCGGCTGGTGCACCGTCCGCTGACCAAGCTGAACCGGATGGCATTGCCCTGCGTGCTGTTGCTGCAGAACCAGCGGTCCTGCGTTTTGACGGCGATGTCGGAAGACGGTCTGGCGCATATCATCCTGCCGGAAATGGGCGTTGGCGCGCGCGAGGTGCCGCTCAAGGAACTCGAGGCGGTATATGACGGCTACATGCTCTTCGCCCGGCCGGAATTCCGGTTCGATGAACGCTCCGATGAAATCGCGGTGCCAAATCCCCGAGGATGGTTCTGGGGTACGCTGCTGGGATCGTGGCGCATCTATATCGAAGTCGTGCTGGCGGCGCTGCTGGTCAATTCCTTCGCGCTGGCCGGTCCGCTGTTTGTGATGAACGTGTATGACCGTGTCGTCCCCAATTTCGCAGAAGAAACGCTGTGGGTTCTGGCGACAGGGGTCGTTACAGTCTATGCCTTTGATTTTGTGTTGAAAATGCTGCGCAGTTATTTTGTAGATGCAGCAGGTAAATCGGCCGATACCCGCATTGCCGGCAGGCTGTTCCAGCAGGTGCTGGGTATGAAAATGGCGGATCGCCCGGGTTCGACCGGGGCGCTGGCCAGCAGCATGCGGGAATTTGAAAGCCTGCGGGAGTTCTTCACGTCCTCCTCGCTCGTCGCCATCGTCGACCTGCCGTTCATTTTTCTGTTCATTTTCATCGTCTATATCGTCGGCGGGTCGATCGCCATTGTGCCGCTGGCCGCGGTGCCCATCGTCATGATCATCGGCGCGCTGATGCAGATACCGTTGCGGCACATTACGCAACAATCGTTCCGCGAGGCGCAACAGCGTCACGCCCTGCTGGTCGAGGCGATCAGCGGGATTGAAACGGTGAAGAGCACCGGCTCCGAAGGCCGGATGCAGCGCAACTGGGAGGCCTTCGTGGAAACGACGGCGCGCTCCACGGTCAAGGCGCATACGATTTCGGCGCTGGCGGTGAATTTTTCCACGGCGGCGGCCAGCCTCGTCTCGGTCGGGGTTATTCTGTACGGCGTCTATATGATCAATGAAGGCCTGCTGTCCGTCGGCGGTCTTGTCGCCTGCACCATCCTGGCCGGCCGGGCGATGGCGCCCCTTGGTCAGGTCGCGGGGATCCTGTCGCGCTATCATCAGGCGCGGGCATCGCTGCAGGCGCTGGACCAGCTTATGAAAACACCGGTGGAGCGGCCGTTCGGGCGGACCTTCGTCCAGCGGTCCCAGATTCGCGGCCAGATCGAATTCCGGAACGTGACGTTCAGCTATCCGGGCCAGGACACGCCGGCGCTGGATAATGTTTCCTTCAAGATCGAAGCGGGCGAAAAGGTCGGCCTGATCGGCCGGATCGGTTCCGGCAAGAGCACGATCCAGCGTCTTGTGACGGCGCTGTACGAGCCGTCGGAGGGCGCCGTTCTGGTGGACGGCACGGATGTCCGACAGATTGACCCGGCGGATCTGCGGCGCAATATCGGCAACGTGCCCCAGGACGTGTATCTGTTCTTCGGATCGATCCGGGATAACATTGCCATCGGGGCGCCCTATACCGACGATGAAACCATCCGTCGCGCGGCGCGGATTACCGGCGTGGAAGAATTCGTCAGCCGCCACCCGTCCGGTTACGACATGCCGGTTGGCGAGCGCGGGCAGTTTGTTTCAGGCGGTCAGCGGCAGTCGGTGGCGATCGCGCGGGCCCTGCTGCGCGACCCGCGCATCATGCTGTTCGACGAACCGACCAGCAATATGGACAACACGTCCGAAGGCCGTTTCAAATCCCGGCTGGCAAATATGATCGACGACAAGACGCTGCTGCTGGTGACGCATCGCGGATCAATGCTGTCGCTGGTCGACCGGCTGATCGTGATCGATGGCGGGCGCATTGTTGCGGATGGTCCGAAACAGGATGTTCTGGAGGCCCTGCAGGGGGGGCAGATCCAGGCCGCGTGGAGCTGACGCAATGGCCATACCGACACATTGGGATATGGGGCGTAATCACACGGACGGACAGGGAGCCGGGCCGCTGGCCCATATCCTGCTTTTTGTCATCATTGCGTTCTTTGCGAGCTTTATCTGGTGGTCGCATGGCGCGGTGCTGGACGAGGTAACGCGCGGCGAGGGACGGGTTATCCCGTCCAGCCAGATGCAGGTCGTGCAGAATCTCGAAGGCGGTATTCTGGCTGAAATAAATGTGCTGGAAGGATCCGTTGCCGAGAAGAACCAGGTGCTGTTGCGGATCGACAATGTTGCGGCCGCGTCCAGCCTGCGGGAGTTAAACGCCCGGTACCTGTCCCTGCTGGCCGAGACGACCCGGCTTCACGCCGAAGCGAATGGTGAAAGCGAATTTACATTCCCGCCGGAAGTTCTGGCCGATGCGCCGGTGACGGCGGCAAATGAAAAAGACCTCTTTAATGCCAGACGGATTCAACTGGATCAGCAGATACAGATCCTGCGCGACCAGGTGGTGCAGAAACAGCAGGAAATTGCGGAACTGACCGCCAAGCTGGAGCAAAGCCGCCGCGCATCGGAACTGGCGGAGCAGGAGCTCGATATCCTGAAACCACTGGTCGACAGGGGCATTTCGCCGAAGCTGGAATATCTGCGCGTGCAGCAGAAAGTCCAGGAGCTCGCGACCCTGACCCAGAGTGTCCGGCTGGCGATTCCCCGGACACGGTCATCACTGGACGAGGCGCGGCGGCGTATCGATGAACGGCGCGCGGCGTTCCGGGCCGAGGCGCAGCGGGAACTGAACGA
>CAXBEC010000211.1:0-5914 GCA_963974145.1 uncultured Alphaproteobacteria bacterium
GGCCAAGGCGCGCCGCGTAGTTTTCGAAGTAATCCTGGTTCGGCGCCGAGGAGGGTTCGAAATGCGCCTTGCCGATCAATGCGGTGTTGTAACCGGCCTGATCGCGCAGGGAAGCGGCAATATTGGGACCATCAAGCGGCAGCGGTATCCCGTTCATGGTCACCCCATGCGTGCGCGGGTACTGGCCGCTCAGCATTGTCGAACGGGATGGCATGCACACCGTGTTCTGGTTATAGGCCCGTCGGTAATTGATGCCCTCCCGCGCCAGTTGGTCGACGACCGGCGTGCGCGCGATTTTCCCGCCATTGCAGCCCAGGCTGTCGTAACGCTGCTGGTCGGTCGTCACGAACAGTATCTTGCGGCCCATCATTATTCTCCGTTGTTATACGTCGACGGTTCAGATTGTAGAGGGCCGCAGGATCTCACGATCACGGAACCGCAGGACCGGAAGATTCCGGACCTGCCATCCGTTGTCGCCATAACCGATCCCCCCGAAACGGCGCTTACGTCTTGTAGTCCGGCTCGTCGCGATCCAGCACCCGTTTCAGCGCCTCGAAATGCACCGGGGCCGTATCAGTGTTGGAGCCCGCGAACTGGTCGATGGTCGCCTGCACCACTTCTGGCGGCAGGCGTTTCAGCGGCAGGCCGGTGGAGCGCGCCAGCACCTGCGCCTGGCAGGCGCGTTCGAGGTAATACAGCCAGTCATAGGTCCGCGCGATGGTCGATCCGGCAACGGTCACCCCATGCGCGCCCATGAACATGACGCGGTTATTGCCCATTTTCTTGGCGATTCGGTCGCCTTCGGCGGTATCCAACGCGAGGCCGTTATATTCCTCGTCATAGACGGTATGGTTCATGAACCGGATCGCTCCCTGCTCCACCGGTTCGATACGGCCGCCTTCCACCAGGGTCAGCGCCGTGGCGTAGGGCATATGCGTATGCATGACGCAGGTCGCGTGCGGGCATTGCTTGTGAATGCGGCTGTGGATGTAAAAGGCGGTGGCTTCCACTTCGGCGTCGCCTTCAATCACCTCGCCATCGTAATGCGCCAGCACGATGCTGGAGGCGGTGATTTCCGACCAGTGCAGGCCATACGGGTTGATCAGGAATTGGTCGTCGCCAACCGCGAGGCTGAAATGGTTGCATATCCCTTCATGCAATCCGTGCCGGACCGCCCATCGGAATGCCGCCGCCATATCGATTCGTGCCTGTTGCAGTTCTTCCGCGCTCAGTGTAGCCATTGCTGCGCCTTTCGAATGCCTGTTTCGTCTATGTTATAGTCCGGCGAAATTTGCCCCCGCAAGGGCGGCATAATCGTAACCTGAAATCTGGAGTAGCGTATACATGATACCTCGTTACAGCCGGCCCGACATGGTGGCCATCTGGGAACCCGAAAGCAAATTCCGGATATGGCTGGAAATCGAGGCGCATGCCTGCGATGCACAGGCGAAACTCGGGGTCGTTCCGGAGGACGCCGCCAAGGCCGTCTGGGAGCGTGGGCAGTTCGAAATCGACCGGATCGACGAGATCGAGCGCGAAACCAAGCATGATGTCATCGCCTTTCTGACCAATGTCGCGGAACACGTCGGCGACGAAGCACGCTTCCTGCATCAGGGCATGACCTCCTCGGACGTGCTGGACACCTGCCTTGCGGTGCAGTTGGCCCGCGCCAGCGATATCCTGCTGGCCGACATGGATGCGCTGCTGGCGGCGCTGAAGCGCCGTGCGGAAGAACATAAATACACGATCACCATCGGCCGCAGCCACGCGATCCATGCCGAACCGACGACCTTCGGGCTGAAGCTCGCCGGGCATTACGCCGCCTTCAAGCGCGGCCGGGATCGGCTTGTCGCGGCGCGGGCGGAAATCGCCACCTGCGCGATTTCCGGCGCCGTCGGCACCTTTGCCAATATCGACCCGTCCGTGGAAGCGCATGTTGCCGAGAAAATGGGCCTGACCGTGGAGCCGATGTCGACGCAGGTCATCCCGCGCGACCGCCACGCGATGTTCTTCGCCGTACTGGGCGTGATTGCCTCGTCGATTGAAAACATCGCCGTCGAGGTCCGACACCTGCAGCGCAGCGAACTGCGCGAGGCCGAGGAGTTTTTCTCGCCCGGGCAGAAGGGTTCGTCCGCCATGCCGCACAAGCGCAATCCCGTACTGTCGGAAAATCTGACCGGACTGGCGCGGATCGTCCGTTCCGCCGTGACGCCGGCAATGGAAAACGTCGCGCTGTGGCACGAACGCGATATCTCGCATTCCTCCGTCGAACGTATGATTGGTCCGGACGCGACCGTCACGCTGGACTTCGCCCTCGCCCGGCTGACCGGCATGATCGACAAGATGGTCGTTTATCCCGAACAGATGGAACGCAATCTCAACCAGATGGGCGGGCTGCATAATTCGCAGCGCGTGCTGCTGGAACTGACCCAGGCCGGCATGAGCCGCGAGGACGCCTACCGGGTCGTCCAGCGCAATGCCATGACCGCCTGGCAAAACCATTTGTCGTTTCTGGATCAGCTCAAGGCAGATTCGGAAATCGGAAAATTCCTGACATCCGAAACACTGGAATCCCTGTTCGACCTCGAGTACCACACGAAACATGTTGATACGATTTTCAATCGCGTCTTCGGTACTGCGTAGCCTTGCCGTTGCGCTCTTTCTGATCGCGGCCACTGCCATTCCGGCGGTAGCGCAGCTCGATGCGATCAGCGAGGAAGCGCGCAAGGATCCCTTCATCCTGGTCCGGCTGGCGGCGCTGTCGCTGGAAACGCCGGAAGAACAGGGAGAGGCGCTCACCGGGCTCGTCCAGGCCGAACTCGCCCGCGGCGACCTTCCGGAGGCGACGAAGGAACTCAGCCGGATTACCGATGGTTACTGGCAGGCAGCCTCACTCATCAAGATCGCCGATTACCAGGCGGAAAAGAAACGCGACAAGCTGGCTCTGACCGCATTGAACGAAGCTTTGAAGGCTGCCGGCAAGGCACGGGACAATCCCGAAGCAGACGACCTTATTCACGACATCGCGGTACGCAGCAACGCCCTGGGCAACGAAACCGGCGCCGTCAATTCAGCGAAACTGATCCGCAATACGAAACAGCGGATTGAGACGCTGCTTGAAATCGGCCGGCCTGCGTTGCACGACAAAACATCCAAAGGCAACAAAGGGGCGTTGGTCGAGGCCTCCCGTCAAACGAGAGCAATCAAGGACGATGAGACCGAGGTAGCCCGGCTGCTGCTGATTATCGGCGAGGCGCAAACCCGTATCGGTGATGCAAAGCAGGCAGACAAGACACTGAATGAAGCCCGCCGTATGATCATCCAGAGCGAGTTTACCGGCCGGGAACAGGCGCTGGCGGAACTGGCTGCGGCAGAAACCGAGGCCGGCGACCAGACCCGCGCCATGGTTCTTGTCCGCTCCATTGCCGATCCCGAACGCCGGGTCCGGGCGCTCGGCTCCGTCGCTCGTGCAATTGGTGAAAGCGGCAATATGGATGCCGCTGTTACCCTGTTTACCTTTGCGGTGGAAACCGCGACCGGTATCGAGGATGACGCGCTGCGTTACAGCCTGCTGACCCATCTGGTCGTGGAACAGACGCGTACCGGCAGACTGGCTGATGCATTCACGACCGCCGGATTGATCCGTGCGAAACGACAACAGGCCGAGGCACTGTCCCAGATGGGGCGTATCCTGATCGAGCAGGAGAAATATTCAGAAGCCCTGAAACTGACCGATTACATCCCATATCTGGGCCTGCGTGGCCTGATATTCGCCCCGGTTGCTCGCGCCACGGGAGATCGGGGCGAACATACTGAAGCCAGCGCCCTGCTGGCCCGCGCCCTGGAGCCGGTGCGCGAACCGTCCGACCCGGACCTGCAGGAACAGGCGCTCAACGAAGTACTGGATACGCAAATCCTGGTCGGCGATCCCGAAACCTCGCAGGCCCTGTTCGACCGGGCCCGTGGCCTGATCAATTCGCTGCCCGGCGGGCTGGGCCGGGTGCGCCTGCTGACGCTGCTGGCCCGCGCCCACGCGCAAAGCGCCGACAAGGAAAAGGCGACCCAGGTTATCGATGCGGCATCGCGCATAACCTGGGGCAAATCCGGCGATCCGGACTATCCGCGATCGGTCGCCCGAATCGTCGAAGCGCTGCTGGCCTCCGACAGGCTGCTGGAAGCGTTCAACACGGCATCGCGCATTCCCGACACGGATGCCATATATGAAGCCCGGTTGAGCCAGACGCCGCGCAACCGGTCGCTCACGCTGGTCGCCCAGGCCGCAGCGAAAATCGGCAAGGTGGACCTCGCAATCCGCGCGGCCCGCAAGATCCGGGATCCCGCCTCCCGCGCCGCCGCGCTGGGTGCGGTCGCGGTTGGCATTTCGCATTCGTAACGCGACGGTAAATCCGTCGCGTCATACCACAAGCGACGGTAAAAACCGTCGTGTCGCGGCTATTTCGTCTCAGACATTACCTGATCGCGCGCCACGAGGAGCAGGCGATCCATTTCCTTGCGGATCATATGTTCCGAGGTATCCAGGCCCTTGCCCTTGAGGTCCTCATGGACCTTGCGCAGCACGTCGTCGTCGCCCGGCTCGTCGAAATCCGACATGACAACTTCCTTGGCGTAGATTTCCGAACTGGCGGCATCCAGCCCAAGCTGCGTCGCCGCCCATTGACCCAACAGCTTGTTGCGCCGCGCCTGTACCTTGAAGTCCAGCTCCTTGTCGAGCTTGAGTTTGTTTTCAAAAGCCTTTTCGCGATCATTGAATTGCGTCATGAAACCAACTTCCTTTTCCTGCCCGCTCGGAGCGCCATGATTCAGCCCCTTATATAGTCCCTCAAGGGCGGTTCTTGAATGACGAATTTGCGAAATCGTCACGGGGCGGCAGGGCGATTTGACGAAACCGTCATCAGGCAATAGCGCAATATGTTGGTCCGTGCTACGGCTGATCCATGTGTACTGCAGTAATCCTCCGGCGGCCGGGTCATGCTTGGCCGCTGCTTCTCGCCGCCAACCGGGACGAAATGATCGACCGGCCATGGCTGCCACCGGGACGCCACTGGCCCGACCGGCCGGAAACCGTTGCCGGACAGGACACGTTGTCGGGCGGCAGCTGGCTGGGCGTCAACGATCACGGCGTGGTCGCCGCCGTGCTGAACCGCACCGGGTCTCTGGGACCGCAGGCCGGCAAGCGCAGCCGGGGCGAGCTGGTGCTCGACGCCCTGGACCATGCCGATGCCCGCGCGGCGGCGGAAGCGCTCAGCGAAATCGACCCGCATGCCTTTCGCAGCTTCAACCTCGTTATCGCCGACGACCGGGATGCCTATTGGCTGTCCGCCCGCAACGGCGCCCTTTCCGTTGCGCTTCATACTGTACCGGAAGGGGTTTCGATCATTACCTCGCAGGATCTGAATGAAGAAAACGCGCTCCGGACCCGCACGTTTTTACCAAAATTTCGCGCGGCCCCCGCGCCGGACCCGGAAACGGGCGACTGGAAAGCCTGGGAGGATCTGCTGGCTACCCGGCGGGAAGGCGCCAGCGCCCCTTTCGACGACACGATGTGCATCGTTACCGACCGGGGCTACGGCACCGTGTCCAGTTCGCTGATCGCCCTGCCCCGCCTCGAACCCGGCGCAAAGACGTTATGGCGGTTTTCGGCCGGACGCCCGGATATCACTCCCTTCGAATCGGTTCTGCCCGAACATCAGGATTGATGGATTTGCCGGTCGAAATCCGGACAAAATGCCGCCGCAGCCGGGATTCGTTGTACCGGGGCGATGCAATTGCTATATGACGCTTCCTGACGCGATGCTGCGTCCGAATTCCCCCTGGGCACAATAAAATGGCCAAACGCAGACGCATTTATGAAGGCAGGGCCAAGGACATGTACGAAGGTCCGGAGCCCGGCACG
>CAXBEC010000212.1:0-5890 GCA_963974145.1 uncultured Alphaproteobacteria bacterium
GGAGCGCATATCAGTCTCTTCCTGGTCGATGGGAAAATGCGGTTCAAGGTCAATATCCGCAGCGTCCGCGCCAGTGGCATCAGCCTCAGTTCCAAGTTGCTGAACCTGGCGATCATCGTCGAATGAACAGCGACCGCGGGTGGTCGTTGTGATCGGTATTCGCAACATGTCGATCCGGCGAAAACTGGTGCTGATTACTGCGGCGACGAGCGCGCTGTCGATTCTGTTCATCACCGCCGGTTATGTCCTGTACCAGTCTGCGGCAAGCCGAGACGCCCTTGTCCGTGAACTCGCCACCACGGCGGATATGCTGGGAACCAACCTTACGGCGCCGCTTCTGTTCGACGATTCCGCTGCCGCACAAGACACGCTTCAGGCGCTGCGCGCGCGGCCGGAAGTCATCGCCACGATCATCCGGAAACCGACCGGGGAGCTATTCGCTGCCTATGGCGAAAAGCGGCGCGGTCTGGAAGCAGCGCCGGAAAGCCGGGAAAACGGGGCACAGTTTCGCGACGACGTTGTCGATATTCGCCGCGCCATCATTCTGGATCAGGAGACGCTTGGAACGATTCACATTGTCGCGTCGCTCGACCCGCTGGAAGCACAGCGCCGAAACTTCCTCCTGATCGCCGCGATATCGGCCCTGATTGCCCTGGCGCTGGCCTTTGCAATGTCCTTCTTCCTGCAGCGGATCATCTCGCGTCCTATCGTACATCTGGCCAATTCCATGCGGTCCGTATCCCAGGATCATGACTACACGATGCGTGCGGAGCGCATGACCGACGACGAGCTTGGCGCGTTGATTGACGGGTTCAATGATATGCTGGAGCAGATTGAGGGGCAGCACCGGGAACTTGATACATATCGTTCCAATCTGGAACAAAAGGTTGAGGCGCGCACGGCAGAACTGTCCCACGCGAATACCAGCCTGCAACAGATGGTCAAGGACCTGAACCTGGCCAAGGAACAGGCGGAAGCCGCCAGTGAGGCCAAATCCCAGTTTCTGGCCAATATGAGCCATGAATTGCGGACGCCGCTGAACGCAATCATCGGTTTTTCCAGCACGATGCGGGAGGAAATATTCGGGCCGATCGACAACGAGCGGTATCAGGCATATCTGGCAGATATCCAGAACAGCGGGTACCATCTGCTGGCTGTGATCAATGACATCCTGAATATTGCCCAGATTGAATCCGGTACGATCAAGTCTGAGGACGAAACAATAGACCTGGTTGTGATTGCAGAGGAGGCCCTGCGTCTGGTCGAGCCTTCAGCCCGGGAGCTCTCCGTCACTCTCGATTTCCCTGAAATTCTGGGCGAATTGCCGCTGCTGATTGCTGACCCGACGCGTATCCGGCAGGTACTGCTGAACCTGCTTGCGAATGCCGTAAAATTCAACCGGCCGGGTGGACGGGTCACTATCTCAATCATGGCGAAGGACGGTGTCTTGCTGTCCGTTCGCGACACGGGTATCGGAGTTTCGCCGGAGGACATTCCGAAAATCCTTCTCCCCTTTGGACAGGTTGAGGGCGCTATGGCCCGTCATTTCCAGGGGGTTGGCCTCGGCCTGGCACTGACACGCGCGATCGTGAGCATGTATGACGGGACCCTGGATTTCGCCAGTACACCGGGTGAAGGCTCTACGGTGACCGTTTATTTTCCGAAGGCACGGACGGTCCAGCCGTCGCAACCACGTTACGCCGGTGCCTAGTATAAAACGCGATGCGAATTATACTATCGTCGCTTCGGGGGCACCCGGAGTTACCTGAAACGCTGCCTTCAGCGCAGTGACAAAGTCGGCGGCTGCGGGTGACAGGCTCCGGTCGCGGGCGTGGCAGGCAACGATTTCAGTTCGCAGAGACCGCGGTTCAAGCGGCACAAAAACGATAGCACCGGTTTCATCTTCCGGCCGCATGCTGGCCGGCACGACAGCAATCCCAAGCCCCCGGCGTACGAAACGGTCGACCAGGGTAATGTGATCCAGAGTCACCGCATGATACAGCGTCGCCCCTGCATCATGCGCCAGCCGGTCGACCATCCGCCTGACATTGGAGGCAGAGGCGACGGAAACCATGCGTTCGCCGTCAAGGTCGGCGATGGTGACGGCCGCGCGTTTCGCGAGATGATGGCCGCGAGGCACCATTACGTGATACCGGTCACCCCCCATGGGGATCGAAACGATCTGGTCGTTTTCCGGGATCTGATTGGCGATCCCCAGATCGACCGCACCCTGGCGAACATCGTCCAGAATATAATTCTGCAACCGTTGCCGCAGCACGATTTCCACCTGCGGCCATTTCGCATGAAACATTGCCAGCGCCACGGGCAGGATGTCGTATGTCAGCGAGATAAGGCAGGAAATGTAAAGCCGCTCGGGCGGTTGCCCCGCCGCCTTGCGCAGCGCGTCAGCACCAATGCCGATTTCTTCCAGCAGCCGTTCCGCCAGCGGGATGAATTCGCGGCCCGCGGGGGTCAACGACACGCGGCGTGTTGTGCGGTCGAACAGGGAAACGCCCAGCGCCTTTTCCACCAGCTTCACGGTGCGGCTGACGGCGGATTGCGATGTCCGCAGTTCCGCCGAGGCGGCGAGGAAACTTTCGAACCGCGCCACGGCGACGACGGTCCGCAACTGCCGCGTCGACAGGTCGGGCATCGCATCGTTGCTGGTCATTCGGTCGGTCACGAAAACGGGTCCGGCAGGTTCGGGTCGTTCCAGAATAAGACAGGACGTCCCGGAAGTCGCCGTCAGATCACGCCGCGGTCGGACAGGGCCGCGATCTCCTCGTCGCTCAGCCCCAGCAGCCCGTTCAGGATATCGCGGTTATGGGAGCCCGTCACGGCGGCAGGACCGTGATAGCCGGTCGCGCTGTCGCTGAATTTCAACGGGAATCCCGCCGCATGCAGCCCCGGCAGCGGTCCCAGCACCGGATGTTCGACATTCTGGATCATCCCGCGCGCCCGCAAATGCGGCCATTTTAGCAAATCGTCGATCGTGTGCACCGGGCTGGCGACGACGCCCTGTTCCGTCAGATCGTGAATCAGGTCCGCGGCCGGCCGCTCCAGTGTCCAGGTTGATACGAGTTCATCGACCGCGCCCGCATTGGTCACGCGCCAGGCCATGCGTCGCCAGTCAGGGTCCTCCGCCAGATCGGCGCGGCCCATGGCGCGGCAGACGCCCTGCCACATGGCATCGGTACCACAGCAGATCACCAGCCAGCCATCCTGCGCGGGATAGGTATCGAACGGCGAGAACCGCAGCACCCGGTTGCCCTGCTGGAAACCCAGCCCCAGCCGCTCGTAACAATCCACCGGCTCGTCGAAGACCAGCGAGAACAGCACATCGACCATCGACACATCGACGAACTGGCCGTTCCCGGTGCGTTCCCGGTGATACAGCGCCCCCAGCACGGCGGCAAAGGCAAAGCCGGCGGATATGGTGTCGCCAAGCGGCGAACCGGCCTTGGTCGGCGGGCTGCCGGGCTGGCCGGTAATGCTCATCAGCCCCGACATGGCCTGGGTCGTGACATCATAGCCGCGCCTGGCGCTGTCCGGCCCTGCCGACCCGTAACCGGTTAGCGAGCAATGGATCAGCCGCGGGTTCACGTCTTTCAGGCACGGCCAGTCGATCCCCAGCCGCTTCGTCACGCCGACCGAAAAATTCTCGACCACAACATCGGCCTTTTCGACCAGCCGCAGGAACAGCGCATGGCCTTCCGGCTGTTTCAGGTCGATGGTAATCGATTTCTTTGCCCGCAACCGCTTCAGGAAGGCAATGCCGATATCCCCGTCATCCCGCTTTTCCAGCGACGGGCCGTCCGTCCCATAGAACACGGGGGCGCCGGACAGCGCGTCGCCGGTTGCGGGATTGTCGATCCGGATGACTTCCGCCCCCATCCCGGCCAGCAGCAGCGTCGTATGCGGACCGCTGAGGAATTGCGACAGGTCGAGGATCCGGACACCGTCCAGGATCCCCTTCATGACGCGACGTGACTCAAGACTTTTCGCCAGTCAGGATCGCGAGCCCCTGCGCCACCGTGGCCTGGGCCTGTGTGGCAAGTTCCGCTTCCGTCGCACTGCTGATCGGATGCTCGATGAGCGCGAAGGGATACCCGTCCGCCCCCAGCACCCGCGACATCAACGCGGCGGCACTTTCGAATTTCGTCGTCATGATCCCGATGGCGGGGATCCCCAGTTTTTCAACCGCTATTGCGTCATGCAAACTGCACGACGAACAGCTGCCTCAATCACCGATCCCGGTGAAGGCAAGGTCCCAGCGTTCGGCCGCCGCCATGATCTCGCTGTCGGCCGGCGCGCTGTAGTTGGACTTGGTCAGGCGTTCCACTGATGCGGCGCCATGGATCTCCATCAATTCCTTTTCCAGCGCGCTGAAGAACGGGCGCGTGCCCTTCTTGCCGTTGGAAATTATGCCGACGGTCTTGCCCTCCAGCGAGGACAGCCGCCCGGCCATGGCGAACGGCGCGGTGCCGCCGCCATAGGTCGGATCCAGTATCTCGATGCTCACGATATTCCCTTTCCGTCGTCGTTGAATTCAGATGTCGCAGTCGACGCAGGCCCCGATGGCCATGGTCACCGCGCGGCTCTTGTTGCCGTACCAGGGCGGAATGACCGCGCCGAAGCCGCCGGCCGGTCCACCGGCGGCGACAACCAGCAGGTCTTCCGGTGCGGACAGCCCGGCATATTCCCGGTCGCCGCGGTCGCCGACCACGGCACCTTTGCCGCAATCCGCCCAGTCGCGGCGCAGCACCCGCGCTTTTTCAAACATGTAGTTGCGGATATCGGCCTTCGACCAGTTGGCCGCATTGAAGTGTTCGCGCAGCTGCGGCGGGATGATGATGACGTAATTGCCGGGCCAGATCGAATAGTGCCGCATGCTCGCCTTCAACTCGGCGGCGAAAGTGTCGAGGATTTCCTCAGGCTTAGTCGTCCATTCATTCATCAACTGGCGCGGTGCGCCGGCCGCCATGACGGTGACGCCCGACGCATGCTTCGGCACGCCGTATTCCTCCGCCAGCGGCAGCCACGGCGTGTTCTCCTCGTCCTCGGCGATGCAGTAGCTGAACTTGCCGGGATGGCCCAGGGTGGAACGGTCCACGTCGCCCGGCCGCACGTCCATCAGGTTGTACAGCGCCAGCTTGACGGCACGACCGATCACCGTGGTCGCCCGGTCGCTGGCGCCCAGCGCGTTGAACGTGCCGCTCATGCCCAGTTCGGTACGGACCGGCCCGTTGACGATAATCAGGATCGCGGCGCCGCCCGTGCTGGCGGTTGCGCCATGCAGCAGAAACGGTTCCTGCAGCATCGCGGTGAAGGCGGCGACAACGACCGGGAAATGCATCGGCAGGCAGCCGGCCATGACCGCGTTGATCGCCAGTTTTTCCGCCGTGATCGACCGCGCCCGTACCGGTTCGATCCCGACCAGGTGGTCCGGGGTCATCATGGCCCATTCCAGACAGGCGGCGACGGCATCCGGCGTCGGCGGCACAACAGGCAACCCGTCGGTCCATTTGCGGCTGTGAAACAGCTCCTGAACCGCCATGAAGTCCTCGGCACTGTGCCGCTGTGATGCGAATTCCAACATATTCCTGTACTCCCGACATTGCCGGCCCGAACATCGACCGCGCCCCTGAATCGGCGCATCATGAAGGCGCGAACGCAACCGGATTCTGATCTCCTGTATTATTGCATAAAGCGCAATAATCGCCCGCCCTTTGCCTGTCCCGGCAAGCGCATGGTGATCCCGTCGCGCGAAGAGGCGCGGCTGCGAGGGAGCAACTGTGAAGCGTCCGGCCTCGCGGGACGCCCGTTTTTTTATTTTGGTCAGTGACTTGGTTTGGTCACATGCGGTGTCAATTGCAGTTCGTGCGTCCAG
>CAXBEC010000213.1:0-5882 GCA_963974145.1 uncultured Alphaproteobacteria bacterium
TATCGGCGGTGTGGAAATCACCGGGATCGATCTGTCCCGGCTGATGAACCCGGAAACGAAGGACGCGATCTACGCGGCGTTTCTGGAACATTACATTCTCGTCTTCCCCAACCAGGACCTCGATCCGGCGGCGCAGGAGGCGTTCTCGCGCCAGTTCGGCGACCTGGAAGGCAATGTCCGGCGGCTGGCGCCCGGCGTCCTGGCGCCGCTGGTCAATCTGGTGACCAACATGGACGATAGCGGCAATCCGACAGAAACCCCGCCGACCCATGGCAATTACTTCTGGCATACAGACAAATCCTACAGGCCGATTCCGTCGCTCGCGACCATTCTGCATGCAAAGCTGGTCCCGTCAGCCGGGGGCGATACGCAATTCGCCAATACGGGTATGGCTTATGACGCGCTGCCGGATGCAATGAAACAGCGCATTGCCGGCTTGAAGGTCGTGCACAGTTGGGAAGCGAGCCGCCGGAACACCGGCAACGTGCCTGCCACGGCGGAAGAAATCGCCGACAGCCCGCCGGTCACCCATCCGCTGGTCCGCACCCATCCCGATACCGGTCGCAAGGTGCTGTATATGGGGACCCACACATCGCATATCGAAGGCATGGATTACGAGGAAGGCCGGGCCCTGCTTCGTGAATTGCTCGAATTTGCCGAGCAGCCGCAATTTGTCTTTACCCATAAATGGCGGCCCGGCGATGTGGTTATGTGGGATAATCGCACCCTGCTGCATCGCGCAGTCCGCAATTACGATATGAAGCTGGAAAAACGGCTGCTGCACCGTACGGTGGTGAAGGGCACGAAGCCCTTCTGAATATCCTCTGCGGTTTTCGGTGGAGAAAAAATATTTTCGGGACGCTCTCACCGGGGCTTGCGGCCGCGCATATATATCATCCGAAACCAGCGCCGGACCTCCCGCGAATGCGACGGGTAAGGCGGCTATCCGCTGGTTCGGGAGTATATATCATGATCGGTTCCGCGCTTGATCCTGCCGTCATCGGGAACGCGCAATCCGGCAGCGCAATACAGATGCCCCGGCGCAATGTGCTGTTGGCATGGATGGCCGCGGCAGTGCCAACCATACTGGTCCTCAGCGAGCTTCTGACGGTCGATGGCACCCTGGTCTGGGCGCTGGGCCGAACCCTGCACCTCGATATCGAAACGCAAATCCTGTTCGGCGGACTGGGCGGTGCTGTGAGCCTCTGGCTGTCCTGTCTGTTCTTCCGCGCGGCGCTCCAATACGAACGTGATCCGGCGCATCAGTTATAGGGCTGCGGCCATATGAGCAGTGCTGCTCAGGCCCGGTGCAACGCATACCACGGATGCGGCATGCCCGGTGTTCTGACCCGCATCGTGTAGACCGATGTATGTGCCGTCACCAGCATGGTACGCAGGTCATCGCCGCCGAAGGTCATGTTGATCGCCTGCTCCGGCAGCCTGATAACGCCGAGTTTCGTACCGTCCGGTTCCAGTACCCATATGCCGCCCGGGCCGGTACAGAAGACGCGGCCTTTCTGGTCCACCTTCATGCCGTCCGGAAAGCCCGGCTCGTCGCCCTCGCTCAGATCCGCGAAGATGCGCCGCCGCGCCATGTTGCCGTTGGAATCCAGGTCGATGGCGTGGATATATTTCGTCGACCCCGTATTTGCGACGTAGAGCACGCGTTCGTCGGGCGAAAAGGCGAGCCCGTTCGGATATTCGCAGGTCACGATGGGGGTCATCACCCCCGCCGGCGTGATCCTGTAGACCCGTGATCCGGCCCACAGGATGATCGCGTCCTCGGAGGTATGCTGTTCTCGGTCGGCGAAGGGGACGCTCATCCCCGGATCGGTGAAATACAAATCGCCGTTCGAATGGCAGATGGCATCGTTCGGCCGATTCAGTTTCCCGCCTTCAAAACTGTCGACCAGCGTTTCGGGCTCGCCGATATCGACGCCGCGCGTCACCCGCTTGCCTTCGCCCTCGCACTGGATCATCCGGCCCTGAAGGTCGAATGTCATGCCGTTGCCGTTATTGGTCTTGCGGATCAGTACCGGTGCCTCGCCCAGCTTCACCCGGTACAGCGCGCCGGGGCGGATATCGTTGAAATAAAAGACCCCGTCGGGATGCCATAGCGGCCCCTCGGTAAACGTATACCCCGTGGCCACGCGCTGGATGTCGTTGGATTCGAGGATTTCGGGCAGGTTGATCATGGTCATCGCCTTTCGCTGGTCGGTGCGGTACAGGTGCAGCATATATTCACGCAGACCATTGCGGGAAAGACAATTCTATCATTCGGTCATTGGTTGCTGTCCCGTGTCGACTTTGCGGACGCAATTATTTTGCTCCTCCAAGGATTATACCCCGATTGGGGGACGTTTCGGGCGGGGCCGCCGGGTAATTTCCGGATGACTGGCAAAGCTGGCCGGCAAAGAGACGCGGTGCGGGCAAGGTAGCCGGTGCCGTGACAACGAATTCGAACCGTGTAGGGAAAAAATGAAGTACATAGAAGTTTACCAGTCCCGCGTAGCCAAGGCGCTTTCGGCGGCGGTATTCTCCGCGGTCATGCTGGTTTCGGCCTCGGCCTCTGCGGTTCTGATCAACAATTCCGGCGGCACCGGCGCCGGCGGACAGGCGACGACCACCGGAACGCCGACCACGCAGATCCTGCCGCAATCCGGCATTTTCGATCACGGGTTTTTCCGGTCCGGCGACGGGGTCGGTTCCGAGACCAATTCGGCGAACGGTGCCCAGAACGTCATCATCCAGCCGCATAATGCCTGGGCCGCGCCCAATGTGACCAATGGCAATACCGAAGGCGCGTTCTGGATCTCGCACGATGTGGGCTCCGGCGCCAATGGCAACGTGACTGTACCGATCACGTCGTCCTGTTCGAACGGGCTGAGCAATTGCGATTCAGATGATATTTCGGTTTCGTTCTTCGAAAGCATTACCGCCAGTGCCGGCGATACCCTCGGTTTCTGGGTCTATGCGGATGATACGGCACGTGTCCTGCTCAGCGGCCCGGGTGTCCTGACGGATCTGACCGGCGACGGCGCCTTCGTCGATGATCTGTTTGTTCAGATTTCGGTCGACCCGAATTTCACGCAGGGAACCTGCGCCGTCGGTCCGATCGGTTGCCAGGCCAATGAATTCTCGTTTATCGAAGTCCAGGGCCTGCTGGCCGGTGAATACACGGTGCGCATCGATACCTACCAGACCAGCGGCGGCTCGAACGCCAATGGCGCCAATCCCTTCGGCGTCCTGTATTCCGGCGGTCTGTCCAGCGTCAACGCCGTTTCGGTGCCGGAGCCGGGCGCTCTTGCCCTGTTCGCCTTCGGGCTCGCCGGGCTCGGTTTCGCGGCACGGCGGCGCATCAAGGCCTGACCTCTACCAGACACATTGAAAACGCAGAACGGCGGTTCCCTTACGGACCGCCGTTTTTCGTTGTGCGCCGTCCGCCGGAATGCCCGGAACCGCCCGATCACGAAGATGTGGGGGATTCTCTGCGCCATATCGTCCGCGGGCTATGCTTCCCGCAATGGCACAATGACAGTCAATGGAGGGTCTGGAAATGGATCTCGGAAATTTTTCGGTCAGCCTTGCGGTTAGCGATATTGCTGCTTCGCAGGCGTTTTATGAGACGTTGGGCTTCACGGTAATCGGCGGCGATGCCGGTCAGGGCTGGTTGATCCTGAAATCTCCCCGCTGTGTGATCGGGCTGTTCCAGGGCATGCTCGAAAGGAACACGCTGACCTTCAACCCCGGCTGGGATGAAACGGGCCAGCCGCTGGAATCGTTCACCGATATCCGTGACATCCAGAAACGGCTGAAGGCGGCCGGGGTCGCGTTTGCCAGCGAGGCGGATGAATCCACATCCGGTCCCGCAAGCTGCATGCTGGTCGACCCGGACGGAAACCCGATCCTGCTCGACCAGCATGTTTAGGGCGGGGATGCCTTGTCCGGTTATTCCCGCCAATGGCTGTAAACCGCCGCAGGGCCGGTGGTTGTTACAGGTCCAGTTCCTTGGCGCAGCCGAATTTCTCCGCCAGCTCGCCCAGCTTCTTCCAGGTCGCGTCCTCGACATCGATGCCCTCGACGCTGCGCTGCTGTTCGGTGATGTATTCGATCTCTCCGGGGTAATAGACCTTGTCGACGCCCTTCTGGGTCGGGGTATCGTTCAGGTATCTGGCGAAGTCGGTGACTTCCTGTTTGAAGGTATCCAGCGGCCGGAAGGCCTCGACCTTGAACACCGCCATGAAGCAGCCGTCATTGTGTCGCCCGGTCGGTTCCACGCCGAAGCCCAGCCCGGTCAGTAACCCGGAGAAGATTTCGACCATCGCGGCCAGCCCGGTGCCCTTGTAACCGACCAGCCCGCCCAGGGGCAGCAGCGCACCACCTTTGCCCAGTTCGGCCGGGTCGGTGGTCTGTTCGCCATCCTTGGTCAGCACCCAGCCTTCCGGGATGGACTGCCCGCGCGCCTGGGCCAGCTTGATCTTGCCGTTGGCGGCGGCGGAGGTCGCCATGTCGATGAACATCGGCCCCGGCAGGTTGGACGGCATAGCGATGGCGATCGGGTTGGTACCCAGCCGCGATTCGCGCCCGCCAAACGGCGCCACCGATTTGGGCGAACGGCCCGAATCCGCGGTCATCATGCCGATCATGCCTTCTTTCACGGCCATGATCGGGTAGGAGGCGGCGCGGCCGACATGCCCCTGGCGGAACACGGTCGCGGCGGCGACGTTCTGCGTCTTCGCCTTCTCGATGGTTTTCTTCATCGCGAATTCGTTGACCACATAGCCGAAGCCCCAGTGACCGTCGATCACGGTGGTGGTCGGGCTTTCCTGTACGATATCGATGGGCGCGCCGGGGACGATATGCTTCACCTCGACCCGGTTGATATAGGACGGGATCTGGATGATGCCGTGTGAATCATGGCCGACCAGGTTGGCGTTGACGACGTGCCGCGCCACGGTGGCGGCCTCGCTGGCCGGCGCGCCGGCCCCTTCCAGAAGTCTGGCGGCAATGGTCCTCAGTCGGTCGGCTTGAATTAACGGCATGGTCTTCCCCCTATGGCTGGTTTCCGGACGCGGTTCAGGGCGCCGGTGCGGTTTTTTCGTCTCTGCCGCCATGATAAGCACGCCGCGCGGTAGATGAAAATCACCTTGGCGGATGCGCGGTCACGCGGCAGGATGGCTGGCAGGGAGATATGCAATGACGGCACAACAGGACAGCGAAGACCTCACCCGCGTCGGGGCGGGTACGGTAATGGGCGATTTCATGCGCCAGTACTGGATTCCGGCGGCGAAATCGGAAGAGCTGGAAGCCGATGGCGACCCGATGCGTCTTATGCTGCTAAGCGAGAAGCTGATTGCGTTTCGCGACACGAACGGCCGGGTCGGGGTGATGGATCATCGCTGCCCGCATCGTTGTGCCTCGCTGTTTCTCGGCCGCAACGAGCAAGGCGGCATCCGCTGCGTCTATCACGGTTGGAAATTCGATGCCGAAGGAAACTGCGTCGACATGCCCAATCTGCGCCCGGAGCAGGACTTCAAACACAAGGTGCATGCCAAGGCCTACAGGGTGCATGAACGCAACGGGCTGGTCTGGGTCTATATGGGGTCGCGCGAACAGGCGCCGCCGCTGCCGGCGATGGAATCGGCGCTGGTGCCCGAAGGCGAGGTCGGGATCAATTTCGTGCTGCGCGACTGCAACTGGATGCAGGCGCTTGAAGGCGATATCGATACCTCCCATTTCGGCTTCCTGCATGTCGGCCATGTCGGGCCGGACGACGTGCCCGAAGACCATCCCTTCAACCAGACGGTCAATGACCGCGCGCCGCGTTTCGACGTGGCCGATACGCCGTGGGGCACCAGCTACGGGGCGTGGCGGCAATGCGC
>CAXBEC010000214.1:0-5874 GCA_963974145.1 uncultured Alphaproteobacteria bacterium
GTCATCGTCCAGTGATTCCAGCAGCAGCTTCATGGATTTCACCACCAGCGGCAGCCTGTCCGGCGCGCGCATCGAACCGGACACATCCAGCAGAAAGACCAGATTGCTGCGGGGCTTTTCCGCCGGTTCTATGTCGTACCCCCGGACGGCAATATGAACCAGCCTGTTTCCCTCACGCCAGGGGCTGGGCGCGATAGCGACACTGGGCCGGAACGGTTCGTCGCGTGTTGCCGATAACGGGTAATCGTAATGGAAATAATTGATCATTTCCTCGACGCGCACCGCATCCTGCGGCGGCAGGTGGCCATCGTTCAGCATGCGGCGCACCACCGAATAACTGGCCGTGTCCACATCGATGGAAAAAGTCGATACCGGATCCACCGCGACCTGTTTGACGCTGTTCCGTTCAATTTCCAGGAAACGGTCACGGTTCTCCACCAAGGCTGGTGGTTGCGGCATAGGGGCCGGATGCATCATTTTATGCGACACACCCGTTTCCTGCTGTACACGATAACGTCCGTCCAGTGCGGCCTGGCTGGACCGGACCTCCGCCGGCGCCGAAGCACGGCTGTCCATGTGCATTTCACTTTCGCACGCCGCCACGATCAATCCGGCCAACCCGACAACGACCAACCTCGAATTGTTCATCCTGCTATCCCCCTGAAAAATGGAACCCGTTGCGTAATCCGCAACAAAGTCAGGGGTAACGAAGAAAAAGGGCCAAAACGGCGCCGGAATGGGGAGATATTGTGACCCACCCGCTTGCCACATCACTGCCGCCGCATCCCGGAATTGAATCTGAGGCCACGGCGGATTACGCTTCCCGCCAGAACCGGGCAGGCCCGTCGGCCAAGCCTAAAATTGGGGAGACCACAAAATGAGCGTTGTCGAAACCGAACGGAACGGGCAGATCATGACGATCCGGCTGAATCGGCCAGAACGCATGAACGCCATCGGCTTTGAGCTGCGGACCCAGATGGCCGAGGCGTTTACCGAATTTCGCACAGACCCGGACCTGGAGGTCGCGGTGTTCACGGGCACCGGCCGCGCCTTCTGTGCCGGGGAGGATATGAAGGAATCGCTGGAACGCGGCGCGCCCGGTCTGGACGAACGCGAACTGCCGAATCCGTTCATGGACGGCACCCTGGAAAAACCGGTGATCTGCGCGATCAACGGCTTCGCCATGGGCGGCGGCTTCATGCTGGTCGAAAAAACCGACCTGCGAGTCGCGGTCAAGGGTGCGGTGTTCGAAATGTCCGAAGCCAAGCGCTGGCTGCTGGGCGGCTACCAACATGGCATGGTCGCCAACCTGCCGCACCCGATCGCGACCGAAATGGCGCTTGCCTATCGTTTCACCTCGGAGCGGCTATACGAACTCGGATTCATCAACCGGCTTGTCGAGCCCGACGAACTGATGCCGACTGCATACGAAATGGCGGAGCATCTGCTGACCCTGCCACCGGCGGCGCGGGTCAACACGGTCTACATGATGCGGCAGATGCGCCAGCAGCCATCCCCCGAAATCGAGAAGCTGGCCGAAGCCCTGCACGCCCATGGCGACCAGTCCGACCGGATGGAATCACGCAAGGCCTTCGCGGAAAAACGCAAGCCGAACTTCAAGGGCTGGCTGAACCCGGAAGACCGTTACAACATGCCGACGCTGGAATCGGTGAAGAACAAATCCTGAGGCGGCCACACGACCCGCTATATGGTGATTTACACCGTGCGCCACGCGGGAATTTGCGCGGCGCACGGTGTAAAGTGCGCGGCCGCTGGATGCGGCTGGAAAAAGACACAAAGTGCGTTATAGCGCTCGTCCGATATGGGTTAAGCATTCAGTCCAGCCAAACTCTTAACAATAGAAATGCAGATATTGCAAAACTTGGGGTTATCGTCTGTGGATCGCATCGGAAAGATCATCGGGGCCTATGACAAGCAGGGCAACCACCGTACCGGCAGCGATGTCGATGCCGCTTCGGCCGATTGGCTTGCCGCGGAGTTCTCGGCGCTGGGCGTAACGCCCGAACGGTCCACCTACAGGCTGGACCGCGTCGATGTCGTCACTGCATCGGCAACAGTCGCCGGCGCGACGCTTGAGGGTCTGCCGCGCTTCGATGGCAGCGCGACCGGCCCGGACGGCCTGACCGGCATACTGGGTCCGGCCGGCGGTGACGCGCCGATAGGCCTGGCCGAGACCGACCCACGCTCCACGCCGGAAGTCGAGGAAATCCGGCGCCGCGGGCGCCATCAGGCGATTATCCAGATCACCGACGGCGGACGCGCCGGTCTCTGCCCGATCAACGCCGACAGTTTCACCGATCCGTTCGGCCCGCCGGTGCTGCAACTTTCCAACGAACACTCGGCACTGCTGGAGAAGGCCGCCGCTGAAGGCGCGACCGTCTCTGTCACGGTAAACACGACGCGAACGCCATCAACCTCGGACAACATCGTCGGCCGGATCGACGGGCGCGACCCGTCCCTTGCGCCCCTTGTAGTGATGACGCCGCGCAGCGGCTGGTGGAGTTGCGCTTCGGAACGCGGCGGCGGGCTAGTCGTGCTGCTGGAGATCATGCGGACACTGAGAACGGCTGGTCCGGACCGTACCGTTATCTTCACGGCCAATTCGGGGCATGAACTGGGCCATCTCGGCCTCGACCATTTCATCGAGGAGAATGACGAGATTGTGCGGCGCGCTCATTGCTGGATCCATCTCGGCGCGAATTTCGGCTCGGGGATCGACGGTAAGGTGCGGCTGCAGGCGTCGGAGAAGAACCTTCTGGAACTCTGCCGCGCCAGGATGCAGGACGCTGGTGCGCCGTCCGAACTGGAAACGCCGTTGGATCAACGTCCGCGAGGGGAGGCAGGCAATATCTACGACCATAGTGGCCGCTACGTGTCACTGCTGGGCGAGAACGGACTGTTCCACAATCCCGACGATCACTGGCCGGACGCTATCGACGTAGACAAGACGGCCCGGCTGGCAAAGGCTTTCACCGCAGTTGCCGTCGCGCTGTGCAAGCCCTAGCAAGTTGCTGTTGGATATCTTTCTGGATACGCGGTTGTTTTGACACAATCTCATGCTTGCCGCGCCCGCGCGGCTACGCTAGCGTTTTGTGACTGGATCGACACTTGCGGGAGGAATACCGATGAACAAGGTCTTGACGGACGCGCAGGTCGCGGCATGGCATCGCGACGGATTCCTCTACCCCTTTCCGCTGCTCAGCGAAGCCGAACGGCAGGAATGTCTGGACGGGCTGGCCCGTTTCGAGGGCTGGCTGGGCTCACGGGTCAACGAATCGCGGGACCTGAAATGGCGCACCATGCCGCATATCACCCTGCCCTGGGCCTACAAGCTGGCCACGCACCCGAAAATCCTCGACCTCGTTGAAGACCTGATCGGGCCGGATATTTCGATCTACACCTGCACCTTCTTCATCAAGGAGGCGAACACGCCGACTCTCGCCGCCTGGCATCAGGATTCCACCTATTTTGGATTGGAAACACCGATCGACGTGGCCACCGCCTGGGTCGCGCTGACCGAAGCCAGCCCGGAGGCCGGCTGCATGGAAGTGCTGCCCTATGAAAACGGCAAGCCGCATCAGTATCGCCATCAGGCCAATGTGGTGGAAAACAGCGTTAACCGCGCATCGCAGGTTATTACCGACCCGCTGGATGAAAGCCGGGTGGAGACCATGGCGCTGAAGGCCGGCGAATTCTCGATGCATCACGGCCAGTGCACCCACCGGTCCGGCCCCAACACCGCCGGCCACCGCCGCATCGGCATGGGCATCAACTACCTGCCCGCCTGGGCGAAACCGACCGGCAAATACCGGACGGCGGGTATGCTCGTACGCGGTGAGGACCGCTGGGGATACCTCGAACCCCTCAGCCCACCCAAGGCCGAACTGGACGCGGACTCCATTGCCGCGCATGAAATGGCAGTGACCCGCTACCGGGAGACCTATTACGAACAGGAACCGCTACACTTGCAAAAAGTGGGGTAAAGCGGTCGGTGTGTCGCGTTTATGATCTGTATCAAGGAAATCCGGCGCGGCGGCGCTATCATAACATTCGTGTCATAAGGGAAGTGTAATGTTGTGATGCGTCGTTGGCCCCTTTAACCTGGGGCTTCAGGCGCGCGTTAGGTCCGGGTCTCCGCGTCGTTTGCAGAATATGTTTTCATGGAAGACCCGATTGGCCCGACAGGTTTAACCAGGGAGCATGACCATGACGACTGATGGCAAACAGAAGAAAACTTCGGCGCAAGGTCAAGCCGGCGCCGTACCCGGTGTCGATTTCCTCGAGTCAGTTCGCCAGTTCTGGGATGGGATGCCGAAATACCCGCTGGACATGGCCCAGAATCTGAGCGGCGCCGGCGATAACAAACTGCTGAACGATACAACGACGCTGGCGAGCAAGATGATGGAATTCGGCCAGGCGCGGATGCAGGCCGATATGACCTTCATGTCGGCGCTGGCCCAGTGCAAGAAGCCGGAAGATTTCCTGAATCTGCAGAAAGAGTGGTTTGAGACAGCGGTCAAGGAGTACCAGGAAAATAACGAGGAACTGGTCAAGGCCGGCATGCAGATATTCAATGACGGGGTCGAGGCTGCCGAGGAAATCTCCGAAAAGATCAAGCCGAAGTCATAACCCGAGGCGCGGTGGCGCCCCGCTATCCCCCCATACGCCCAAGCAGCACAAGAAGATTTGCGCGGCGCGGTACAGGGTATTCCCATGCCGTGCCTGTCATGCTGTCCTGTCGATCCAGTCAGGGATCAACGGGGGACATCATGGATTATTCGGCATACCGGCATATGACATTCGAACGGCGCGACCGTATCCTGACCATCACCCTGAACCGCCCGCCGATGAACCCGATCCATTACGAGTTGCACGAGGAACTTTCACGCGTCTGGCATCAGGTTCAGGTCGATTACGAGACCGATGTGATCATTCTGACCGGGGCGGGTGAGACCTTCTCCGCCGGCGGCGATATCCCGATGATGCAAAAACGCATCGACGACCCGGAACTGTTCAACCGCAAGAACCTGGAAATGAAGCAGATGATCTTCGGGTTGCTCGACCTGGAAAAGCCGATCATCGCGCGCATCAACGGAGACTGCATCGGGCTGGGCGCTACCCTGGCGCTGATGTGCGATATCATGATTGCCGTGGATACGGCACGCTTCTGCGACCCGCATGTGCGAATGGGCTATGTCGCGGGTGACGGGGGTGCGGTGATCTGGCCGCAGCTGATCGGCTATGCAAAGGCCAAGGAATACCTGCTGACCGGTGACATGCTGGACGCCGTGGAAGCCGAACGCATCGGGTTGATCAACCATGCGGTGCCGCGTGACCAGCTTGACGAAAAGGTCAGCACGCTGGCGGAAAAGCTGGCGCGCGGATCGAACAAGGCAATCAAATGGACTAAGACCAGCATGAATATCCCCTTGCGGCAGCTCGCCCTTTCGATGATGGACGCCTCGCTGGCCTATGAGGCCCTTACCAATATCGGGCCAGATCACCAGGAAGCCGTGACAGCGTTCCAGGAAAAACGGAAACCGGATTTCACGGGGCGGTAAGCGCTTTCCGATGTCGCGCGTTCAGGAAGTTCCAAGTACCGGGAACCCTTTTCCCCGTACCGGTGTTCATGTTGCACAACGGAACTTCTGGGAGAATTCTCATGGGCGGTATCATCTACCTTGTCGGGCTTGTCGTCGTCATCATGGCCCTGCTGTCATTCTTCGGCCTCAGCTAGGAGCGGAATTATGGCACATATTACCGAGGAACAGGGCGCGGTCGTCGTCGCCGACGCCCGGCCGGACGACGGCGCGCAACAGCATTACGTCGACTGGCCCGCGGTGCTGGCGGGCG
>CAXBEC010000215.1:0-5857 GCA_963974145.1 uncultured Alphaproteobacteria bacterium
AAGCCAAGTCTCGGCGCCCTGTCCGCTCCCGGCGTCGTGCCTGCCTGTCGGACGCTGGATACGATCTCCATCTTCGCGCTGACCGTCGAGGACGCCTATGCCGCCTTCCAGGTTGCCAGTGTCTTCGATCCCGCCGACGCGTATTCGAAGCACGTGCCGGTACGTGATCTCGGTGTCACGCCGCCGGCATTCACGGTCGGCGTACCGGATGCGGCGACACGGGAATTTTTCGGCGATACGGCGCAGGCGGATTCCTTCACCACAGCATTGGAGGTGATATCGGCGCTCGGTGGCGAGATCGTCGAAGTGGATTTCTCGCCATTCTATGACATCGCGCAGATGCTCTATGACGGCGCCTGGGTGGCCGAACGCTACACCGTCGTAAAATCGCTTATTGAACGTGACCGCGATGCATTGCACCCGGCGACACTGAAGGTGATTTCGCGCGCCGAGGGACTGTCCGCCGATGATGTATTCAACGATTTCTACCGGATGGCCGACAGGAAACGCGCTGTCGAACCGATTCTCGCCAGGTTCGACATGTTCTGCGTACCGACGATTCCGACCTTTTATACCGTGCGGGATCTCGACGCTGATCCCATCGGCCCGAATTCGAGGCTCGGCACCTACACGAATTTTGTGAACCTGTTGAATATGTGCGGCATCGCCGTGCCGGTTGGTCCGCGATCCGACAATCGACCGGGGAGCGTGACCCTCTTGGCCGATGCGGGCCGCGACGGCCAGGTTGCTGCCCTGGCCAGCGCGTTACATCAAAGATTCGGACCGGCGCTGGGCGCGACCGGTTGGAGATTGCCAGAACGGGACGCTGTCGGGCCGCAGCCCGGCCCGGATGAAATGGCGGTAGCCATGGTCGGCGCGCATATGGCGGGTCTTCCCCTGAACGGTGAGGTGACCCGCCTTGGCGGACGATTCCTTTATGCCGCAAAAACCGCGCCGGAATACAGGCTTTACAGCCTCGCCGGTGGCCCACCAAGGCGGCCGGGCCTGGTGCGCTGCGAAAACGGCGCAGCCATCGCGCTCGAAGTCTGGGCGCTGCCTGTAGCGGCATTCGGCGAATTCATGAACGGCATCCCCCAACCCCTCGGTATCGGCACGGTGGTTCTGGCCGATGGCGGACGGGTAAAAGGTTTCCTGTGCGAAAGCGCGGGGCTGGAAGGCGCCGAAGACATCACCACGCATGGCGGCTGGCGGGCCTATCTCGCAAGGCTCGAAGACACCCCTCAATCAGCAACACAACATGAAACGGAGACTCGATATGCAAAGACGTGACTTCTTGAAAGGAACCGCCGTCGTTGGCGCGAGCACCCTGCCGTTCCTCCGCTCGCTACCGGCGAGTGCGGCAACGAACGGTACGATCGTCGTCGCCATGGGCCAGACGATCAACAGCCTGGACATCCATCGCAGCGGGACAAACCGGCCCAGCTACCAGGTCGCCGTCAATGTCTATGACCGGCTCGTCAGCTTCGGTACCAAGGAACTGCCCGATGGCAGCCTGTCATACGATTATTCCACTATTGTCCCGGAAGTCGCCGAAAGCTGGTCCACGACCGAGGACGGCAAGGCGATGCTTTTCAAGCTGCGGGAAAACGGCAAGTTTCAGGATGGATCGCCGATCACGGCGCATGATGTGAAGTGGTCCTTTGACCGGGCAGTTTCCGTCGGTGGCTTCCCGACGGTACAGATGAAAGCCGGCTCGCTGGAAAAACCGGAACAGTTTGAAGCGGTCGACGACATGACCTTCAAAATCAACCTGATTCGGCCGTCGAAGCTGACCCTGCCCGATCTCGCGGTGCCGGTGCCGATGATCATCAATTCCAAGGTGGCAAAGGCGCATGCAACCGAGAAGGATCCCTGGGCGACCGAATATCTGCACATGACGCCGGCCGGTTCCGGCGCATTCAAGGTCGCGCGGTGGGAGCCGGGCCAGCAGCTTGTCTATGAACGCAACGATAACTGGACTTCCGGTCCGCTGCCCGGCGTGAAGCGCGTGATCGTGCGCGAGGTGCCAAGCCCCGCCACGCGTCGCGCCCTGATCGAACGCGGCGACATACAGATGTCCTTCGACGTGCCGAACAAGGACGCCAAGGAGCTCGATGGCAAGGACGGCCTGACAATGACCGTGACGCCGATCGAGAATTCGATCTACTGCCTGTGTCCGAACCTGAAATTTGCCGCCTTCCAGGACAAGCGTGTCCGTCAGGCAATTGCCTGGGCGGTTCCCTATGAAGACGTTTTCCAGACCTCCGCCTATGGCCGCGGCAATCCGATGTGGGGCGGACCGTCGGCAACGCCCGCCGATATCCAATGGCCCCAGAAATTCCCCTATTCGACGGATCTGGACAAGGCGAAGTTCCTGCTGAAGGAAGCCGGGATGGAAAGCGGTTTCGAGGTACCGTTTTCCATCGCGCTGGACCAGGCCGAGTGGATGGAACCGGCAGCGCTCCTGATCCAGGAAAGCCTCGCCAAGATCGGTATCAAGGCCCCGATCGACAAGGTGCCGGGCGCCAACTGGCGTACGGCCTCGCTGGTCGAAAAACGCCTGCCGCTGCATCTGGAAACCTTTGGCGGGTGGCTGAACTATCCGTGCTACTATTTCTTCTGGGCCTATCTCGAAGGGCATCTGTTCAACTCCTCCAATTACCGGAACGAGGAGATCGAGAAGCTGACGGAAGAAACGCTGCACATCCCCGTCGACCATCCTGACTACGCGCCGAAGATCAAGAAGATGATCGAAATCGCCTGGGACGAGGTGCCGCGTATCGCGCTGTGGCAGCCTTCGCTCAATGTCGCCACCCGCAATGTTTCGGATTACGAGTACTGGTTCCATCGTCAGCTCGACGTCCGCAGCCTGAAGTCATAGGTGAACCCATGGGGCCGCGCAGCAGAACGATCGTTTATCGAGTCCTGCAGGCAATTCCGGCGTTGATCGGTGTTGTCATCGTAAGTTTTCTGCTGACGCGCGCCCTGCCGGGTGACCCGGCTGCGTATTTTGCCGGACCGGCAGCGACCACGGAGTCGATTGCCGAAATCCGCAAGGCGATGGGGCTGGACCGGTCGCTCCCGGAACAGTTTCTGTATTATGTCTTCGACCTGGTTCAGGGCGATCTGGGGCAGAGCCTGTCTACGGGACAGGAGGTTCTCGATGATCTGGCGCGGCGCTTGCCCGCCTCGCTGGAACTCACCCTCACGGCATTGCTGCTGTCCTCGGGCATCGCCCTGCCGCTCGGTGTGTTCGCCGCGGTGAAACAGGGGAGCTGGATCGACCACAGCTGCCGGGCCCTTGTGACCGCTGGGGTCTCGCTGCCGACATTCTTCACCGGCATCGCGCTGGTCTATATCTTCTACTACCTGCTCGGCTGGGCGCCATCGCCGCTCGGCCGGATCGATTTCCTCTATCTCTCGCCACCGAATGTTACCGGTTTCTTCGTCATCGACGCGCTGCTCGATGGTGACGTCGAAACGGCGCTGGGGGCTTTGCGGCAACTGGCGCTGCCGGCTATCACGCTCGCGATTTTTACCCTGGCGCCGCTGGCAAGGATGTCGCGCGCGGCCATGCTGCAGGCATTGTCATCGGACTTCGTACGCACGGCGCGCGCCGCCGGTCTTGAAGAACGGCAGGTTGTCTTCGGCTACGCCTTCCGCAGCGCCATGCTGCCGGTCATCACGACGCTTGGCATGGTCTTTTCCTTCACGCTGGGCGCCAACGTTCTCGTGGAGAAAGTATTCGCCTGGCCCGGCATCGGCTCCTATGCCGTCGAAGCCCTGGTCGTGTCCGACTATGCCGCCGTCCAGGGTTTCGTGCTCGCGATGGCGATCCTCTTCGTCCTGCTCAATCTGGTGATCGACGTTATTTACACGCTGATCGACCCGCGAACTGCGGAAGGGTAAAATGGCTAGTACCGAAACAACAGCGGGGGGAGGGCGCAGCGAGTTCCTGTCGCACGCCCTTTATGTCCTGCGCGGCAATCCTTTGACCTTCGTGGCATTCGCGATGTTCGCACTGATCATCCTGCTGGGTATCGCCGGGCCGGTCATCGCCCCTTATGACCCGCTGGAATCGAATGCCGCACTGGCATTGCAGCCCCCCAGCATGGCGCACTGGTTCGGTACCGACAGTCTGGGCCGCGACGTGCTTTCAAGGGTCATTGTCGCGACCCGGCTCGACCTTATGATCTCCGTCGCTGCGGTGGCGCTATCCTTCGTTTTCGGTGTCGCCATCGGCTCCGCTGCCGGTTACTGGGGCGGATGGATCGATGCGGTTTCCGGGCGTGTCGTCGATACCGTCATGGCGTTTCCGCTTTTTGTCCTCGCGATGGGGATCGTGTCGGCGCTGGGCAACACAGTGGAAAACATCATTTACGCGACGGCGATCATTAACCTGCCGTTCTACGCCAGGCTGTCCCGTGCGGAGGTCCGGATTCGCCGTGATGCAGGCTTCGTGCAGGCGGCGCGGCTGTCCGGCAATACCGACCTGCGCATTCTTGTTACGCAGATATTCCCCAATACCCTGCCGCCGATGATGGTGCAGATATCGCTCAACATGGGTTGGGCGATCCTGAATGCGGCGGGGCTGTCCTTCATCGGGCTGGGCGTGCGTTCGCCGACGCCGGAATGGGGGATCATGGTTGCGGAGGGCGCCAATTTTGTTGTGTCCGGTGAGTGGTGGCTCGCTATTTTCCCGGGCCTGGCGCTGATGGCCGCGGTATTCACCTTCAACATGATGGGTGACGGGTTGCGGGACCTGGTCGACCCGAGGCAAAGGACATGACCGAAACCGCTGCCTTTTTGAAGGTCGATAATCTGCACGTTGCCTTCAGCACCAGGCGCGGCACCGTTGAAGCGGTGAAAGGCGCGAGTTTTTCTCTTCGGCGGGGCGAACGGCTTGGCATCGTCGGCGAAAGCGGTTCGGGCAAGTCGGTCACCTCCTATGCTGTGCTGCGTATCCTGGACCGCGGTGGCGCCATCACGGATGGCGATGTGGTTTTTGACAGCATTGACCTGCGCACGGCCACGCCCCGTGAAATCCGCGATATCCGTGGGCGGGAAATTTCGATGGTCTTCCAGAATCCGCGCGCCGCGTTGAACCCGATCCGCAAGGTCGGCAAGCAGATCGAGGATGTGCTGCGACGCCATTCCCGGGCAACCCGCAGCAATTCTAAGGAACTGGCGATCGAGGCGCTGCGCGCCGTCCGGATTGCCAACCCGGAACAGCGTTACCATGCCTATCCGTTCGAACTTTCCGGCGGGCTGTGCCAGCGGATCGTCATTGCCATCGCCCTGGCCTGCGACCCCAGGCTGCTGATTGCCGACGAACCGACGACAGGGCTGGACGTGACGACGCAGAAAGTCATCATGGATTTGCTGAACGACCTGACGCGTGAGCGCGGGATGAGTTCGGTCCTGATTACCCATGACCTGGGCCTTGCCGCACAATATTGCGACCGGATCGTGGTGATGAAAGATGGCGAGGTGGTCGAGGCCGGTTTGCCCGATGCGCTGTTTTCCAATCCCGTCCACAGCTATACCCGGCGCCTGATCAGCGCGACGCCGCGCCCCGGAGCGCTGGTCCAGGATCTGGTCGACCCGCCGGTGAAACCCGGGCCACGCCCGGCGCTCGGCCCGCCGCTTCTGAGCATCCGCAACCTGTGCAAGGTGTTCGGCAGTGGGGCAGAAGCGCTGAAGGCAGTTGATGATATCACCTTTGATATACACGAAGGAGAAACACTGGGACTGGTCGGTGAATCCGGTTGCGGAAAGTCGACCACATCGTCGATGATCATGCGGCTTCTCGACCCGACGTCCGGCGAAATTTTGCTGTCGGGGCAGGCGCTGACCG
>CAXBEC010000216.1:0-5857 GCA_963974145.1 uncultured Alphaproteobacteria bacterium
TTTCCGCATCATTGAAGAGGCCGGGCACTGGGTCATGTACGAAACGCCCGACGAATTCATCGCCATCCTGAAGGAGATGCTGGCAGACTAAAGCTTGCGTTACTCCGCGGCTGCCGCGACCCTGTTCAGGGCGAAGCCGTATTGCCTGTCGAGTTCAAGGTCGCGGATGATGTCGATCCCGGCCTGCAGCGCCGCACCTTGCAAGCCGGTGAGCGGCCGCCGCAGGGCACCCGCGGGCAGGCCCACGGCGCGCATCAGCGATTTGACCGGGACCGGGTTGATCGCCGAGTAGCAGAAATGCAGCATCGGCAGCATGCGCAGATACATGTCCTGGAAGTTCTGCGCATCGGACGGTTCGGTCCAGGGCTTTGAAATCACGGCCATTTCCGCCGGGATGATATTGCCCGACATATTGGCCGTGCCATGCCCGCCCAGGCTCATGGTCGGGACGACAAGGCCCAGATTGGGCGAGTCGCAGCACATCAGCGACATGTCCGGCCGCCCGGCGGCGAGCCTGCCCGCCTGCCCGACCCGCGCCGTCGACTCCTTGTTGACGACGATGTTCGGGTGCTGCGCCAGCCGCAGGATGGCATCGGCCGAAAGGTCGGTCGAAACCCGCGGCGGGTTGTTGTAGATGCCGATCGGCATCGGGCTGGCATCGGCGACGTCCATGAAGAAGCGCTCGATATCGGTTTCGGGCGCGCAGATATACGCCGGCGCGGCGATGATCGCGCCATCCGCCCCGGATGCCGCGGCATGGCGGACATAGTCGATGGTCGTGTCGGTGTTGTTGCCGGTGCAGCCATACCAGAAGGACATGCCGTCGCTGCGGAACCGGATCGTCTCCTCGACGATCCGCCGGCGCTCCTCGGCGCTGAGCATGGAGACCTCGCCGGTCGACCCCATGATCAGCACGGCGCTGGTGCCGTGCCGCCGCTGCATGTCCAGCAGGGTACGGAAGCCGCCGAAATCAACCGTGCCGTCCCGGTTGAACGGCGTGATCATCGCAACGAAGGATCCGGTGGGCTTGTCCATGGTCAATGCTCCTGTTGGTCTATTCCGGTTGCAGCGGGACGTTGGGCTTCACCCCGGCCAGGTAAATGCCGCCCCGGTCGCCGATGGTGATCGGGCCGTTGAGTTTCTCCTCGAAGCACAGCGGCAGCGGCCGCCCGTCCGGCGGGCACAGCCAGAGCCGCAGCAGGTGGCGCTTTTTGTCCGGCCAGTCCTCATAGGCGGTGCGGTCATGCATGATCTGATGGTTATGGACGAACTGCATGTCGCCCGGCTCGAAGGCCATATGCAGGTGCAGCGCCGGGTCGTTGGCCAGCGCGTCCAGCATGTCGATCGCCGCCATCCGGACCGGCGAATACGGGCCGACCTCCGGGAAGCGCTGCGCCGATTCGACGTAGCGGCGGGTGTATTGCGCCGTGAACATGCCGTCATGCCAGTTGAAGATCGGCACCGAATAGAACGGCCGCTGGCCCGGCGGCACTTCCTCGCGGCGATCGGTCTGGTAGGGCTGGAACAGCTGCGCCACCAGATCCGGGCGCCGCTGCAGCATCTCGTTGAAGATCGTCACGGAGCTGACGAGGCTGCTATACCCGCCCGACTTCGCCTTCTGCACGCAGAGCAGCGAGACGATGTCGCAGCTGTCGGTATGATAGAGCTGGCGTTCGGTTGTCTGGTAGGTCCGCGCGGTCACATCGGCGCCGCTGCGACCCAGGGCGGCGATATGGCCCAGCAGATGCCCCTTGCCGTTCTGCGGCAGGGGCAGGCCGAAATGCATGCCGATCCCCCAGTAAACCCGAGCGGCTTCCTCGAAGGCGTAGCGCTCCATCGGCAGGCCCCGCAGCAGCACGAACCCGCGGCCGCGCAGGACGTCCTGCCGCAGCCGTGCAAGCGTTGCGCCGAATGTCGGCAACGGGAAGTCTACCTTGCGGATCGTCGAGATCTCGCGCCCGGCGACCAGCGCCAGCGCCGCGTCCAGCTCCGCCTGTTCGGCTTCGGTTATGCAATGGATCCAGCTGTCGGATTTTTCGAGGTCAGGCCCGTACCATGCCGCAGGTCCAGTGATCGGGCCACCCGGCATGGGCGTACCCGTCTCATCGCCACTGTCCTGCCCCAGTACCCGCATCGAGATATCTCCCCGAATTCGCGAAACCGGATACGATTATGCCTCAACTCGGATGAAAGGTCACGGGCCTTTACCTGCTCAGCCCTGCTCGCCCGTGCCGTAGAAGCAGACATTCTCCAGCGCCTCGCCCCGCGCCAGCGCATCGAGGTTTCGGGCGATGCTGACCCAGCGCCGGGTCCGGGTTTCATCGGTCCGGGCGCTGACATGGGGCGACATCAGCACGTTGTCCAGCTCCCAGAACGGAAATCGCGACGGTCGCGGATTGGGATCGGACGGCGTCGGGTACTGGTACCAGACGTCGATGACCGCGCTGCGGATGCGCCGGTCCTTCAGCGCGTTATACAGCGCTTCCTCGTCGACGATGGGGCCGCGTCCCACATTCATGAAAATCGCCTCCGGCTTCATCTTCGCGAAACAGGCGGCGTCGAACAATCCTGTGGTTTCATCCGTCAGCGGCAGGGCCATCAGCACCACATCACATTCGGCCAGCAGCCGGTCCATATCCCCCATGCCGCCAAACCAGGCCAGCGGCGCGATATCGTCCGGCGCGCTGCGCGAGATGCCCACCACACGCATGCCGAACGCATCGGCGCGCTTCGCGACCTCGCGCCCGATCAGCCCGTGGCCGATAATGCCCAGCGTCTTGCCGTAAATCTCGCCATGCGCCGGGCCGATGCCGGGGGTCAGGTTGGTCCAGTTATCCCGGCGGAAGTTTCGGTCATCCGCGCAGAAGCCGATCTCGCGCTCGATCATCGTCGCCATGATGAACTCCGCCATCGCAATCTCATGCGCCCGCCCGTTGCAGACCGCACAGGTCTTGGGCAGGATCGACCTGTCCAGCCATTCATAGCCGGTGAAGGGGATGTTGTAGAGCCGCAGCTTCGGCACCGCCGGCCAGTTGCCGCGCACCGGCCCGGCGGCAATGGCGTCGGCTTCCACGATCTGCGCGGCGAAGCGTTCGAAGGGCTCGTCCTTTGTCCAGGTCCGGATATCCCAGTCCGTCGTCAGATGCTCCTCAAGCCACGGCTTCCATGGCGCGCCCATATCCCCCGCCAGCATGACGGTCAGTCGTTCACTCATAGCCTGCCTGTTCCTGTCCTGTGTCAGTACGGTCGATCGCCGGCGACCTGCACGCGGTGCATTTCGCGCCGGTGCGGGCCGCAGTCATGGACCGCCAGATGCTTTACGCAGCGATTGTCCCAGATCACCGTACTGCCGGGCCGCCATTGCACCCGGCAGGTGAATTCCGGCCGGACCGCATGCCTGTACAGGAAGTTCAGCAACGGCGCGCTTTCCTCCTCCGTCATGCCCTTGAAATGGCGGGTATAGGAAATGTTGACGAACAGCCCCTTCCTGCCGGTTTCCGGGTGGGTGCGGACCACGGGATGTTCGGCGGAAGACGGCTTCCATTCCGCATCGTCGCGCACCCGGTTGGCGCGTTTGCCGTTCACCCCGGATTGCGGCCCGGCGACGCGGGTATCGTTATGCACCGCGATCATGCCGTCCAGCATCGCCTTCATGCCGTCCGACAGGGTTTCATAGGCCTTGTACTGGCTGGCAAACAGGGTATCGCCGCCAGCCTTCGGCGTTTCAATGCAGTGCAGCACGCCTGCAAGCGGCGGCGTGTCAATGCAGGTCGTGTCCGAATGCCATTCCTGCCCCACAATCGCCTCGTCCTGCGGTTCCCGCTTGATGTGGATGACCTCCGGATTCGGGCCGTCATTCTGCAGGAAGGGATGCACGATCAGCGGTCCGAACTGCCGTCCGAGCCCCATCAACTGGTCGTCATTCAGCGGCTGTTCGCGAAACACGATGATCGAATGATCCAGCAGCGCCTGATGAACGGCGTCGAAATCCGCATTCCCCATCGGCTTCGTGACATCCACCCCAAAGACTTCCGCGCCGATCTGCGGTGTCAGCGGCCGAACCTCGATTCCCATTGGCATTCCCTCCCTGGTGTTTGCCGCCTATGGCAGCGCCCGTGCTTCCTGGAACCGGCGGAACAGGTCCAGGAAGTTTTCCTCGGTATCCACGGTTTCCCGGAACCCGTATTTCCGGGTCTTGTTCATCGACGACATGAAATCCCAGTACGGTGTGAACAGGAAATTCCCATAGGCCCAGAGCGCGACATCCTTGTAGGGCGTCTTGCGCAACCCGTGCCGTTCGACGATCCGCTCCCAGACCGGCGCCTTGTCCGACATCGCCAGAACCAGGTTTGTCGTTCGCACCGGTCCCAGTTCCATGTCGAAGTATCGGGCAAAAACCGGCCACAGGTTGGACCAGCGGATAAAATCGCCGTTGAGCATGTTGAACGCCTCGTTGGCGCAGGCCGGTTCGGTCGCCATCCAGGTCAGCGCCCTGGCCAGCAGGGTCGCATCCGTGCACTGGAATATGGCGTTGTAGTTTTCCGGCGTGCCCGGAAAACAGAGCGGCAGGCCCAGTTCCTTCGAAATCGCGGCATAGACCCCGATCACCATTACCATATTGCGTGGCATGCCGGTTGCGTAATCGAGGATCCCGTGCGGGCGACTGGACGTATAGGTCCACAGGGCCGTCTTCACCCGCTCGATCAGGTAGTCTTCCTGCACATAGTAGAAATTGTTGACCAGAACGCGCGGGTCGTCCTCCTTCGACGGGGTTTTGAAGGGCCCCAGGTTGGATCCATACCACTTGGTGCCCTCGACCAGATGGACATGCTCCAGCGGATTGCCGCGGGCTTCCGTCGCCTCCACGACATTGCGAAGCATCGTCGCGTTTTCCTCGATGGGTTCCAGCCCCTTTGAATCATGGTCATGACGACCGCAATAGAAGATGTGCGTGATGCCGCTGACATCGGCCAGGGCCTGGTCGCAGGCCTCCCGCTTCATCAGGTCGGCATGAACGTAATGCACGCCCTGCCGCGGCTGGTCCGGGGCGCTGCGGGTCAGTGCCACCACCTCCCAGTCGTCCAGTCCGGCCAGATGATCGGCCAGCCGGCCGCCGACGATCCCGGTTCCGCCCGGAATCAATGCCTTGTAACGCGCCATACTCTCCGTTCCCTATTCCGCTGCCGCGCGCGCCGGATACGCCAGTGCTGCGACGAAGTCCCGTGCCGATGTTTCCTCAAGCGACATCGCCAGGGATTCCAGACGGATTGCCTGATCTTCGGTCAGGATACCCTTCATCAGCCGATGAAATTTCTCGATCATCACGCCTTCCTTGTTCGGGTTGGCGATGGAACCGGACGGGTCGTCCCGATGGGCGCGGTCGAATTCACCGCTGCCGGGAACCCGTTCGACTTCCACCCACCCCGGATAATGCGACGGGTAGATCTCGTCCATTTCCGCGTCATGGACGAGTTCGATCCGCTGCGCCAGTTCGACGGTTTCCGGTTCCGACAGCCGGTCGGTCGAAAACTCATCCGGCAGCGCCTGGCCATACCGCAGGGAGGCCGCGACGCAGAAGCGCATGCTCATCTGCGCGTTCAGCACCGTGCCCGGGACGTAGTCGAAGCCGCATTGTTCATCGACCAGGCGGCACTGCCCGACACGAACCCGGCGTCCCGTCAGGTCGGGATAGCGGTCATGCAATTCGATCCCGGCATCGATATAGGAATGGGTGCTGCCACAGGCTGCGTGCGGCTTGAAGGACGTGGTTTCCTGGCGCCATATTTTCCCCAGCCCCTCGACCAGCGGGGCGTGATTGCCCGAGTCGGTAAAGGTCCACAGGAACCCGCCATCGACC
>CAXBEC010000217.1:0-5845 GCA_963974145.1 uncultured Alphaproteobacteria bacterium
TGCTCCAGATGCATGGCATAGGGTCTGACATCGCGTTCGAGGAATTGTTCGACGCTGTCCAGTATCAGCCGTTCTTCTTCATTGCTGTTTGCCGAATCCGGCATGGCGGGTGCTCCGTTTCTTCGGTGTTTAGTTGTCGATGCCGTGGCCGCGCTTCGGGATCAGCATGGTGCGGACATAACTCATGAACACCGTGCCATCGGCCTTTTTACCGATTGTCTTGATCGTGACGATGCCCTGGGTCGGGCGGGACGAGGATTCGCGTTTTTCCAGAACCTCGCTTTCGGCATAGATCGTGTCGCCGTTGAACACCGGGGCGGTCAGCTTGATATCGTTCCAGCCCAGATTGGCGATGGCTTTCTGGCTGGTGTCGCTGACGCTCATGCCGGCCACGATGGCCAGTGTCAGGGCGCTGTTGACCAGTGGTTTGCCGAATTCGCTCTTGGCCGCGTATTCGGTATCGAAATGCAGCGGGTGGGTGTTCATGGTCAGCAGGGTGAACCAGCTGTTATCGGTTTCCGTAATCGTCCGGCCGGGGCGATGTTCGTACACGTCGCCGACGGTAAAATCTTCATAATATCGGCCGATTTCCTCGCGATAGCGTTGCGGGGCGACTTCCTTGCTTTCGTAAACCATCGAATACTCTTTTCTAAAAAAACGTGGTCAGATTCTTTGCCAGAAGCACGTTCTGGTCCAGTCGGATTTCGCGTCGTGCGATTTTCCAGCCGTCCTCGGTTTCGCGAAGGGTATCCAGGCGCTTGCCGATGAAGATATCCGCTTCATCCTGTTGCCGGTTCCGGTAGACCAGAAACCGGCAGGATGTGTCTACCTCGCGTGACGTGCTGCCGCGGACCGCAAGCAACCGGACGTTGCTCACCATGTGGGTGGTTCGGGAGACCGGCTCTTCCGCCCAATGGATTCCGGTGCCCAGTTGCCGGACGCGCTGGGTCAGCGTTTCCAGCCCTTCATCCATCCAGCTGGAATCCAATTGTTCATTCGTAAACTCGTCGTGAACATTGGCGGAATGCACATTGCGCATGAGCGGCATCCAGTACCGGATATCGGGGGTCAGCAATGCCAGCCAGTCATCGAACCGGCGCGCGTCCAGCAGTTCGGCTTCCTGATTGAAGAATTCGTCGATTTCCCGGTGCAGCAACAGCGCTTCCAGCGCCGCCTGGGTATCAGTCGCCATGGCTGCGCGCCTTTGCGGGTGTTGCTTGCGGCATCAGACTGTCCCATTCGGCACGGCTCATGAACTGCGCCCAGCGACGGTAGAAGATGCGCTGGTTTTCTTCGGAATATGATCCGCTCTGAACGGCGCCC
Source organism: uncultured Alphaproteobacteria bacterium (assembly GCA_963974145.1). Lineage (GTDB taxonomy): Bacteria > Pseudomonadota > Alphaproteobacteria > UBA8366 > MarineAlpha4-Bin1. Next base: position 1,324 of record CAXBEC010000217.1, read on the forward strand.
TGCAGGCCGGGAACAGGTTCCGCCTTTCCGAGGGCCAGCTGGTAGTTGAAGTCCTGGCGTCGCGCGATGGCGCCTTCGCTCGAACCGATGGCGTAGGTCCAGTTCTCCATGTCGTCGGCTTCGGTCATGCCGCCGGGCCCGGAATAGCGCAGGTAATAGTGACGCGCCGCGTCCTTTACCGCCTGCGGCGCGTCTGCATCGACGAGGTACAGCCGCCAGAGTTCGACTTCGGTCGGGCTGATCGGATGCGTGATCAGGATCGTACGCGGCTGTTTGCTGTGAAATGACATGTTGGGAAAGATCGTGCCGACCGAGTTCGTGACCCGCGGCCTGTCGCCGAGATTACGGACCCGGTCATCATATACCTTGCGGTAATAGGCCTCGACGTCTGGGTGGCTGGCGAAGGTTGGTGCGTAATCGGGCTCGGCCGTATACGGCAACTCGCCCAGCACGCCATGCCCCAACTCACTGAAACCTATGGCAAGGCGGGGGCGCTGCGCGTCACGGCGCCCTTTTCCGCCGGGCCCAATCCCAACCGTATCGACCGACCGGTGACTGATGTCGTGGTACATGTCACCGATGAAGTTTTCGGCAACGATCTTCCAGTTTGTCTTCACGCGCCATTTTTGCACGCCGCCGATAACCTCCGACCCGCCGGGGCTGCCGTCGCGATGGTCCAGCGCAACATCCAGGTAATGGTGCATGTCGCCCAGCCACTCCAGAAAGGGCGGAGCCTCCGGATCCCAGTTGGCCCAGATCGTGCCCTTGTAAACGACAACATTCGGGCAGCGCACCAGTCCCCAGCGCTTGCGGTCCAGATGCTCGCCATATCCATCCTTGAAGTGAGGGACGCCGACCAGTTCACCGGGTTCCTCGACAATGTCGCGGTTGGTGGAGAAGCTCCAGCCGTGATACGGGCAGGTGAAAGCACGAGCATTGCCCTGGTCATAGCGGCACAGCTTCATGCCGCGATGGGTGCAACTGTTCAGGAAGACGAGGATTTCACCCTGTTTGTTGCGGGTCAGGATGACCGGGTCCTTGCCCATCCGGGATGCGAAGAAATCTTCCGGGTTCGGGATGAAGCCTTCATGGCCGACGAACAGCCATGACCGCGCGAACACCCGTTCCATTTCCAGATCGAAAATAGTCTGATCGACGAATATTTCGCGGCTGACCGTGCCTTTCTCGCTGTCGATCAGGCGTTGCAGGTCCTTTTCGGAAACCTCTTCCATCGCCGGATACCTAACGAGCCTTTGGAATTTCAATGCCGGCCTGCTGTTCAATGCAGTGCACGATGCTGGTGATATCCTGTTTTCCCATACCTGCGTCGATGGCGGCGCGGAACATGTTGCGGACCTGGTTGCAGACTTTCATGTCGACGCCAAGGGCCTCGCCCTCGGCCAGGGCGAGGTCGGTATCCTTCATCAGGATATCCAGCGCCGCGCCATAGCTGAAATTGCGGGTCAGGACATCGCGCGGAAACTTGTCCATCGTGGCGCTGTTACGACCGCTGCCGGCGTTGATTGCCTGGAGCATGACCGCGGGATCGAGGCCGCCCTTGACGCCCATGACGATGGCTTCCGATGTCGCCGCCAGCGCCGTTGCCGACAGGATATTGTTGGCCAGTTTCAGGACCTGTGCCGCGCCGGGCGCCGCGCCCGCATAGGTGATCTTGCCCCATGCACCCAACATCGGCTCCACTTCCCTGAACGCGTCTTCCGGGCCGGAGGCCATGACCGAAAGCGTCCCCGCGACCGCACCCGGCGGGCCGCCGCTGATCGGCGATTCCACCGTGGTAATCGATTTTGCTGCCAGCGTTGACGTGATTTCCTTCGCAAGCGGCGAGCCGGTGGTGCACAGGCTGACATACAACCGGACCTTGCTGCCGGCGATCACGCCGTCACTCCCCAATACGGCGGCGCGGACCGCATCGTTGTTCGGCACGCTGACAAACACGATTTCCGCCTGATCGGCGACTTCCTTCGGGGATCGCGCGGCCGTCGCCCCGGCTTTCAGGATCGGCTGCATCGAGGCGGCGTTGATGTCATAGACGGTGAGTTCGTGCCCTTGCTCGATCAGCCGCTGCGACATGGGTGCTCCCATCGCGCCGGTTCCGACAAATCCCAGTTTCATTTGCAGTTTCTCCCTGTTGCAAGACCACCTGGGATACATTGACAAGTTTGCGCGGGAAAACCTAGTGTCCCGCGTGAAAATTGGACTGTCCCTGTCACGAAAAAACTGGCAAACCTCTGAAATGAAACCCTTATTTTTCGCAGTTGCGCTGGTTTTTATCTGCCTTCAGTCCGTGGCGGCCCAGACTGTCATTGAGATGGCGTTGCCCACCGCGAAAGAGCACATCCGTAATCGGGCACTCGAGCTCTGGGCCGCTAAAGTCGCCGCGGAATCCGGCAATCGCTTTGTCATCAAACTGCGCCACGATGAAACCCGTTTCGATGGCGCCAATATCCTCAATGCCGTTGCCGAAGGCGTCTTCGACATGGCGGTGCCCGGCTGGTGGCATGTGGCGCGCATCGTGCCCAATTATCGGGTTTCGGCCCTTCCGGTTTTTTATGGGCGCGGCCCGGACGATGCCGCTGCAATATTCGATGGGCCGCTTGGAACAGAGTTGGATAGTGCGCTGGAGCAGGCACTGAACGTCAAGGTTTTCGGACGCCGCATCGATCTGGGGCTGGGCCAGATTTATCTATCGGACAAGAATGCGAAATCCTACGCCGATCTCGAAGGGCTGAATATCCGCGTGCCCGGCGGCAGCGATGACCTGGCCCGGTATCTGGTGTTTGGCGCGACTCCGCGGCGGGTACCGCTGGCAGGCCTGAAGAATGCGCTGCGAGACAAGCTGATCGGCGGGTTGCTCACGACGCATTCATTTGTGCGCGATGAGGCGTTATCCGACGCCGGCATTAAGTTTGGCTTCATCGACGATCAGGTCTTTTACCAGTACACACCGATAATGAACCGACGCCGCTGGGAGGCATTTTCCGGTGCGGAGCGCGCTCTCCTGATGCGAAGCTGGGAGGCGACGGTGGATGAAATGCGCAGCTTTGCCGCCCGGGAACAAGCCGCTGCCCGCGACGCGACAGCCGGGAAAGGTGTGATTTTTTTCGCGCCGCCAAACGCAGACCGCAAGGCGATGCGCCAGACGTTATTGCAGGAGCAGTCGGCGCTGATAGAGGCACTGGGGATGGACAAGGGGTTCGTCGACCGAGTGCAGGCTGCGCTGACCGTGATTGACCGGAAACGGGGCGACTAAGCCGAGCGACCGGCAGCACGACATAAAAAAAGGGTGCAGGTCGAGCCTGCACCCCTTCGATACTGCGCCACCTGCGTAGTGTTCAGTCGCCCGCCATGGCCAGTTTCGGCCGCTCCAGCGAAAAGTCGTGCTTTTCCAGTTCCACAAACAGTTTCCGGACTTCTTCCTCGCCCATCTGCGTGAACGGCGGACGGTTGACCCGCCACCCGCTGTCGCCGGTGAAATGGGCGATGATCTCTTTCAGCGCCGGAACCATCGGGAAGCTCTGAATTGTCAGGCGCAGCGCCGTGATCGCGGCCTGCAGATCGTCGGCTTCGGGTGTTTGCCACTTGTCGAACAATTCGCGCAGCTTTGCCGGGTTGGCATTGGCCGTGGCCGTGATACAGCCCGCCGCGCCGTTGCGCAGACCCGCCAGCATGTGGTTTTCGGCGCCGGGGAACAGGTTGAACCCGGGGAAATTCTTCAGAATCGCCGCCATGTTGTCCCAATCGCCGGAACTGTCCTTCAGGCCGACAACGGTTTTGGGATAGGCATCGACCAGACGCCCGATCAGGTCCAGCGTGAAGCCGAATACGGTCTGCGGCGGAATGTGATACAGATAGGCCTGCAGCCGGTCGTCGGCGATGCGCTGGATCACTTCATCGAAGAAGCGGAAAATACCGTCGTCATTGACGTTCTTGTAGTAATAGGGCGGTAGCATCAGAACACCGCCGCAGCCCAGATCGACCGCATGCTTGGTCAGTTCAACGGCTTCGGTTATGGACGTGGCGCCCGTTCCCGGCATCAGCACCTTCGGATCGACACCCGATTTGACCAGTGCTTCCAGCAGCGTCATGCGTTCGGCGCCTGAAAGCGAATTTGCTTCGCTGGTTGTCCCGAACACGGCCAGTCCGGCGCAGCCCTGTTCAAGCAGCCAGTTGCAATGCTTTACAAAACGTTCGGTGTCGGGGGAAAGGTCAGCCTTGAACGGCGTAAGGGCCGGTGCAATGACACCGGAAAATTGATGAGTATTCGCCATGTCGCTTCCTTCGCTGTCAGGTCTTCAAATTTCTCGGGATCATAGACATTGTTGCGTTGCGGCACAAACCTAGTTTGTGGGGTCGCCCTCGAGTTCCCGGGCCGTTTCGCTGATGGCCGAATTGAATGAAATCGGCCGGGCCAGCCCGAATTCATTCAGCAGGACGATGGCGGCTTGCAGGCGTTCTTCACCGGCGCGGCGCTGCATCAGCGTCAGCAGCCAGCTGCTCGGCG
>CAXBEC010000218.1:0-5842 GCA_963974145.1 uncultured Alphaproteobacteria bacterium
GCCAGGTCCGCGTTCAGACGGGTCAGGTAGCGCGCCATTAATGGTTGGACGTAGGCATTGGCCGTTGCCGTGGTAAATCGCTCATACTCGCGAATTTCCGGGCAGACTTCGGAAGAAAGTGTAATCGTCCAGTCGGGGCGCGCGGCGGCAAGAATTTCTCCGACACGCCGCTCATGCCGGTCATCGACATAGGCGTGCATCAGGCCGATAGCGACGCTTTCCACACCCTGAGCGTCGAGTTCCGGCAATAACGCCGTAACTGCGGCTTCGTCCAGTTTCTTCAGTTCGGCCCCTTTGACGGATAAACGCTCGGGAACGGTAAAGCGCAGATAACGCGGTACCAGTGGCTCGATCTTGTCCAGAAACACGTCATACTGGTCGTAACGGGTTTCATAGGCGATATCGAGCACGTCCCGGAACCCTTCGGTGGTGATCAACGCGGTGACAGCGCCCCTCCGCTCGATAATCGCATTGGTTGCCAGGGTCGTCCCATGAATCAGGATGTCGACATCGGACAGGGTGAGCCCGGCGGTTTCGAGCGCTGCGTCGATGCCTTCCAGCACGCCTTCTTCCGGCGCGTGACCGGTGGTCAGTACTTTTGCTGTGCTCCGCCGCCCCTCCTGCTCTACAACAACATCGGTAAAAGTCCCTCCAACATCCACCGCCAGCCTCACCGGTCCCTTTGCTTCCGCCATGCCCGTCCCATTTCCCCTGTTGAATATCGCTGGGGGATACTAATCGATAGACTGCCGCCATGAAACCAGCAGCACACCCGTCCGGATCCGACGCGACTTCCGCATGAGGATTTTACTCGCGCCTCTCAACTGGCTGGGCCGGCAGGGAACGAACGCCGTCGCAATCGTTGTTTTCCTCGCCGTATTAACGCCCCAGGTCGGCGCGGCGATGAAGGACTATCTGGCGGAAATTGTCATAGCGCTTTTGTGTCTTGCGTTTATCCGGGTCGATATCGCGGTGCTGCGCCAACATCTGAGCAGGCCGCATATTGTTATTGCGGCGACCGCCTGGACGGTCATCGGCATTCCGTCGCTGTTCGGTGGTGCCTGCATACTTTTCGGTATCCGCGATAGCGCACCGGACCTTTTCACTGGCCTGGTCATGCAGTTTTCCGCCTCGCCGATGATGGCCGCTCCGGCGCTCGTCATGCTGATGGGCCTGGATGCAACGCTGGTACTGATCGTTCTCGTCGCCAGTACGGCGCTGATCCCGGTGACGGCACCGTTCTTTGCCTGGTTGTTCGTCGGGGCGGAACTGTCGGTGTCGCCGATGGTCCTGGGGCTGAAATTGCTGACCATTTTGGGTAGCGCCATCATCGTTTCGGTTATTGTCCGGCGAGTTGCGGGAATGGCAGGAATCCGGCGTTACCGGGCCGAAATCGACGGTATCAATATTATTGTGCTGTACATTTTCGCAGCTCCTGTCATGCAGCGCTTCCTGCCAGCCCTGCTGCACGAGCCATTGACCGTTCTGTGGGTCATGCTCCTCGCGCTGGCGCTATTTGCAGCGTACTACATCGTGACGGTGCTGCTGTTCATCCGCGCCGGGCGTGACCAGGCGCTGGCGCTGGGGATCATGACGTCTTTGCGCAATCTCGGGCTGCTGATCGCGGCAACCGGTGGCGCAGTGCCCGAACTGTCATGGATCTACTTCGCGGCCAGCCAGTTCCCGATCCATCTGGCACCGGCTTTATTGAAATGGCTGGCAACGCGAAAAGGGGCGGCCAGAGCCGGAAATTCCTGACACTGGCCGCCGCCCGTAATTCGAAGAACCGGAACGCCCTAGTTCTTGAACTTCTTGATTTCGCCGGATTTCAGTCGCGCCTGATACGAAACCATTTCCCTTTTGACGATGGGCATCAGAACGTAAAGCGCCGAAATATTGACGACCGCCATTGCAAAAATAGCGGCGTCCGAGAAATCGATGACCGGCCCCAGATTGGCTGCCGCACCGATAACGACGAAAACACAGAACATTACCTTGAAGATGAGCTCTGCGGTTTTGCCCTCCCCAAATAGAAAGGTCCACGCCTTCAGGCCGTAATACGACCAGGAAATCATGGTGGAGAAAGCAAACAGCACAACCGCAATCGCGAGCACATAGGGAAACCAGCTGAATCCTGTTGCGAACGCGGCAGAGGTAAGCGCCACGCCGGAGGTCCCCCCGACCGTCTGGATCGAATTTCCGTCCAGAATATAGTTGCCGGTTGCAGGGTCGATCATCAACTGACCTGATATCGTGATCACCAATGCGGTCATCGTGCAGATGACAACCGTATCAATGAAAGGCTCCAGCAGGGACACAAAGCCCTCGGTGATTGGCTCTTTCGTGCGAACGGCGGAATGGGCGATAGCGGCGGAACCGACACCGGCTTCGTTCGAAAATGCCGCCCGTTTGAAGCCCTGGATCAACGCACCGACGAAACCGCCGGCGACCCCGAGGCCGGTGAAGGCGCCTTCGAAAATCTGCCCAATGGCCCAGCCGATCTGGTCGAAATTCACAAGAAGGATGATCAACGCAGCCACGACATAGAGAATCCCCATGAAGGGGACGACCTTTTCCGTCACACGTGCAATCGATTTGATGCCGCCGACGATCACGGCAAAGACAACTGCAGCAAAGACGAGGCCTGTAATCCAGCCGGGATATTCACCGGTAATGCCTGCAATCTGGGCGTGGGCCTGATTGGCCTGGAACATGTTGCCCCCGCCGATGGCCCCCAGGATACAGAACACGGAAAACACGACGGCCAGAATGCGACCACCGGGTATGCCGCGTTCGGTAAAGCCTTTTGAAATATAATACATCGGGCCACCGGACACTGTGCCGTCCGGATATTCGTTCCGGTATTTAACCCCCAGTGTGCATTCGGTGAATTTCGACGCCATGCCCAGCAACCCGGCGAGAATCATCCAGAAGGTTGCACCGGGACCTCCAATACCGACCGCAACGGCGACACCGGCAATATTCCCAAGACCAACAGTTCCGGAAAGTGCCGTTGCCAGCGCCTGGAAATGACTGACTTCACCGGCATCCTCCGGGTCTGAATAGTCACCACGGACAAGTTCAATGGAATGGCGGAAGGCTCGAAACTGGACGAATCCGAAATAAATCGTGAAAAGTGACGCCGCGACGACAAGCCACAGCACAATCCAGGGAAAGCTGGTCCCTGGCAGGGGCGCGAAAATCAGGCTGACAAACGGCCCGGTGACAGATGCAAATATCTCATTGACCGTTTCGTCAATGCCCTTGGATTCTTGTGCGAACGCCGCAGTCGAGCTGAAGATCAGAGCGGCGAATGATTTGAGGATTATATGTTTCATGTCATCTCCCCCTAACCGACCACAGTGACAGGAACACTGGCATGCATGACCAGGCTGGCGGTTGCGGATCCGAATATGCGTTGCACGAATCCGCCTTCCGAGTTTCGGGAGACGACAATCTGATCGGCCTTTTCGCTCACCGCGGTCTTATCCAGCAGGTCGGCGACATCACCATGCTTGACGATCCCGCGAGCCTTGAAACCTTCAGCCTTAAGTGCTTCGACAGCGGGATTCACCAGCCGCGTCGTGGCCGCTTCGATTTCTTCTTCGCGACGCTTGTGGCGAACGGCGTTTTCTTCAGCGGACTGAAACGTATACGGTGACCATTCGATGACATAGACGACGATAAGTTCGCAATCGCCGATCAACGACGCAAGTTTCTTGGCATAGTCGACGGCGCGGCTCCCCGAGTCGCTACCATCCAGCCCTATTACGAGTTTGGCAGCCATATCGACCCTCCTGACAGCTTGTTGGTAAAACCGACAGTGACAGTGACAGTGTGATCGCTTCCACGCGCATAAGTAAACAAAATTGCAATAAATTTACGGATTTACTACAGTATTACTGCCTGATTATCGGTATTTCGGCGCCTAATAACGTCAAATTACGTGATTTGGCGACAAATCAACTATTGTACTTCCTGCTGACTTATTACCGATTCCCGGTTCTGCAGGCAGAGGTTTTTCACTCATGAACCGCGGCCTTTGCTAGTCTGTATCAATCGACCTGCGGATAATCCGGCGAAGAATTTTACCTGAACTATGGACAGCGTTACTCAATTTGCCCTGGGGTCCTGCATCGGTGTTGCAGTACTGGGCCGGAAAATCGGACCGCGACGCGCCGCGCTGACCGGCGGCGTCCTCGGTACTTTACCCGACCTGGATGTCTTTCTGACATATGACGACCCCATCGAATCCTTCGTTCGGCATCGCGGTTGGAGCCATTCCCTTTTCGTTCACGCTGCCCTGACACCTGTTCTGGGCGAAATCGTACGACGCTTGTTCGTTGCGTTGCGTGACGATCGTCTGATTACCTGGCTCGCCGTTTTCCTGTGCCTCACAACCCATGCACTGCTTGATGCCTTCACGATCTACGGGACGCGCCTCTTTTTGCCACTATCGGCCGAACCGGTATCGTTGGGGTCGATTTTCATCATCGATCCGCTCTATACGATTCCGCTCCTTCTTGCCGTGGGATGGGCGGCTTTCAGCCCGACCTGGACCTCACAATGCGGCAAGGCTCTCACCATCTGCCTCGGGCTCTCGACCGCATACCTGTGCTGGACCCTGCTTGCCCAACAGATCGTGACCGCAAAAGCCAACGACCTGCTGGCCAGTCAGAACATCAAATCCGAACAATTGATTGCCACCCCGACGCCGTTTAATTCACTGTTCTGGCAGGTCATCGGCATTGACGGAGACACGAGTTTCAACCTGTACATGCCGGTCCTCGGAAAGCTCGAAAATTCATCGCTCTATGCGTATCGCCGCAACCTGCAGATCAGGCCTTGCTCGCCTGATGACGACCGAATTGCCAGAGTGGCGGCTTTCAGCCGCGGGTTTTATCGGATTCTTGTTCAGGACAACGAAGTCAGCGTAGCGGATCTCCGGATGGGGCTGTCACCCCACTACGCCTTTCGGTTTGTGCTCGGCCGCCTGGACGCCGAAAAATATGTCCCCGCGCCTACTTTGAAATTAGAAGGCCGCGGTAATCTCAGGGAAGACTTCGATTGGCTGTTTGCCAACCTGTCCGGAAAAAACGTCATACGCCCCGCAGAAGCCGCCGCCAAGACGGAGCCGGTCCAATATGCCGCTTTTGCCAAAAAGCCAGGCTCGGTCAGAGCGTGTTAAATAATTCGCGTTATTGCCGAGTGCAGCCGTTTGACCGGACGGACTCTAATCACCGCAGAGCGCGCGGATCGTGTCGTCCAGCGATTGGGGGATCGTGATTCCTTCGACCGGCGTTCGCTTGCGCATCTCGTAGCGGCGGGCGGAGGGCAGCCGTGTACCTTCCTCCGACAGGATTTCCCCGAACAGCAATTCAGCATGCGCCAGCGCCCCCTCCCCGCCGCCAAATCGGGTCGGGTCGATGGCGATGAGAAGTTGCCCGCCTTCCGAGGGGCCGCCATCGGTATGGCCTTCGGCGTGGCTTTCAAAGCCGAATTTGCCGCCGGTAAGCCCAACCGCCAGCAATTCGACCATCATCGCAATCGCTGCGCCCTTGTAGCCTCCAAACGGCAGTTGCGCACCGGCGAGCGCGGCTTCCGGATCGGTCGTCGGATTGCCATTCGGGTCGATCGCCCAACCTTCGGGAAGCGATCGTCCTTCCCGCAAATGAATCTGGATTTCGCCGCGCGCCGAAGCGCTTGAGGACTGGTCGAAAATCATCGGCGGTTGCCCGTCCGGGCGCGGCCAGGCAAAAGCCATCGGGTTGGTACCGTATAGCTTGCGCTTGCCACCGGCCGCCGCCACGAAGGACTGCGAATTGACGAACGCCATGGCGAC
>CAXBEC010000219.1:0-5789 GCA_963974145.1 uncultured Alphaproteobacteria bacterium
ATCGGCATTGCTGGCATCATCATATTCCCGGTGCCCTTGAGTGAGGCATGGCCGTTCATCGCCGCCTCCGCCCTGTTGCACACCGGATACAAGCTATTCCTCATTCGGGCCTACCGTTATGGCGACCTCAGCCAGGCTTACCCGATTGCCCGCGGGACGGCGCCGGTCATCGTTCTGATCGTGACCAGCCTGTTTCTGGGCGAACATATCGGGCCCGGCAACGCCATCGCCATCCTGACGATCGCGGTAGGAATTGCCGGTCTGGCGCTGGGATCGCGAACGGCATCCTCGCTCGAGGCGGTTTCCGTGTTCTACGCCTTAGCGACAGCCGGATTCATCGCGTCCTATACGATGGTCGATGCCGTGGGCGCGCGCCTGGCCATGACGCCGCATGGTTATACCGCCTGGCTGTTCGCCATCGAGGGGTTTTATTTTCCGCTGATCGTCCTGTATCGGCGCGGCGCCGGCGCAATCGTCGCCCTGCGAAGCTGTCTGGGGCCCGGGGCAATCGGCGGCGCCTTATCCACGGGGGCCTACTGGCTCGTCATCTGGGCGCTGACCCTCGGGCCGACGGCGCCGGTAGCCGCGCTTCGCGAAACCAGTATCGTAATCGGCGCCCTGATTGGCGTTGTCTTCCTGAAAGAGCGCATGGGACCGCGGCGGGTTATCGCCGCCTGCATCGTGGCCGGTGGTGTTATCCTGCTGCAGTTGTGAGGGAATCTCCCGACACAGCAAACCCGACCGGCGCCTCGCCGGATTGATGGCGGCGCCACATTTCCCGATAGGCTAGTTCCAGTTCGCGTGTATGGCCGACCCGATCCAGCAGCAGCTTTTCTGACATCCCGCGCAGGCTAGCGCGCAGTTGTGACAATCGCGCGGTATCATTGGCTAGCTTTCCTGCGATTGCCACATACGCATCCGCGGAATGCGCCACGAGGTCAGCCAGTCCCAGCCGGCTGAGATACGCAATCCCCTGGCGGTTCATGAAGGTTTCGCCCGCCATGGATATGACGGGAACGCCCATCCAGAGCGCCTCGCAACTCGTCGTACCGCCGTTGCAGGGAAACGGATCCAGCGCAATATCGATCATGCCGTAACGCGCCAGGTGCCCGGCCAGATCGCTGTCGCCCTCCAGCAGGGTCAGCCGGTCGTCGCGTATGCCGTGCGCAGCAAACAATTCCTGAAAATACAAGCGCGTGCCGGGATCCGAGAACCGGTATGAACTCTTCAGGATCAGCCGGGATAAGGGGACAGTATCAAGAATTCGGGACCATACCGCGACCGTTTCCGGTGTGACCTTGCCCGGATTGTTAAAGCTGCCGAAGGTCACGTACCCGGCGGCGAGACAAGGCGGCGGCCCGGGCGGCGCAACGAATTCAGATGGCATGTAGACATTGGCACGGGTGAGCTGCACCAGTTTTTCCACATACCATGCGGGCTCATCCGTCAGCGCCTCGGTGATCTTGTAGTCGACAGCACTCAGCCCCGTTGTCGAAACCATGTTGTTGTAGCAGACCTGAACCGGTGCCGGACGGTACGCCATCACGACCCGGCTTTCCGCCCGGTAGGACGTGCACAGCACCAGGATATCGATGGCATCGCGCCGGATTGCAGCCGCCGCTTCCGCGTCGCCCAGCCCGGACAGGTTCCGCCAGGTATCGCCATAACCCGACAGGGTCTGGGTTGCACCGTCGCGATCGGCATTTCGGGCATAGCAGAATATTTCAAACACCTCGCGGTCGTGCTGGGACAGGACCGACTCCATGAAGCGCGATGTCACGCCCTGACGAAATTCATCCGAGACATAGCCCAGCCTGATCCGTTCCCCCGGCCGGCGCGGCCGGGCAACACCCAAGGCCCTGTCGAACGATTCGACATGTTTTCCCCAGTCGCGATTCAGATCAAATATCCGCTGCGCATCGAATCGTGGATCGAATGCGATGTGAAAGAGATACTTGGAGATAGCGACATGGTTATAGGGCGCTATGGAGAGTGATTTTTCGAAACAATCGATTGCCGCGGCTGTCTTTCCCTGCTCGATCAGCGCCTCGCCGAGAAAACACCAGGCCTCGAAATAGTCCGGCTTCAGCGCAACGGCCTGTTCCAGCGACGGGATGGCATCCGTGTAACGGCGGACGGCGCCATAACAGGCCCCCAGCCCGGCATGCCCTTCGGCTGAGTCCGGGTAATGCGCCAGAATCGCGTCATACATCGGTGCGGCGATATCGTACCTGCCCGTACGGCGCAGGATTCGCGCCATCAGCAGCATTGCCTCCGGGTCTTCGGGCGACACAGACAATGCGGCGCGCGCCGCCGCCATGGCGTCATCAATTCTGCCGGCCTGTAGATGCGCCCTTGCCTGTTCCAGCAGTCCGGCGGCCATGGCGCGGCCCTCAGAGGATCGTGTTGAACGAGTTGGTAATGGGATAGCGACGGTCGCGGCCGAATGCCCGGCTGGTCAATTTGACGCCGGGGGGTGCCTGGCGGCGCTTGTATTCCGCCCGGTCGAGCATTCGCCAAATTCGCTGCACGGTTTGCGGGTCATGACCATGCTTGCATATTTCGTCGACGCTGAGTTCCTTTTCGATCAGACAGGCAAGAATATCATCAAGAACTTCATATGGCGGCAGCGAGTCCTGATCCTTCTGGTCGGGGCGCAGTTCCGCCGAGGGCGGCTTGGTGATGACCCGCTCTGGCATAGCGCGTCCTGTTGGCCCCAGAGCGCGCTCCGGAACATTCTTGTTGCGCCAGTGGCACAACGCAAAAACATCCAGTTTGTAGACATCCTTGAGAACCGAAAACCCGCCGCACATATCCCCATAAAGCGTGGCATAACCGACTGACATCTCCGACTTATTCCCCGTTGTCAACACCATGTAGCCTAGCTTGTTGGAAATCGCCATCAAAGTAAGGCCGCGGCTGCGAGCCTGAATGTTTTCTTCGGTAATGTCGGGCGGGCTGTCGCCGAAAATCGGTTTCAGCATTTCAGAAAACGCGGCCATCGCCGGTTCGATATGCACTTCATCCAGCTTCACGCCGAGCAGTCGCGCCACCTCGCTCGCATCCTCCAGACTTTCCTGGCTGGTATAGGGTGACGGCATCATCACGCAATGCACCCTGTCCGGGCCAAGGGCATCTACGGCAACGACCGCGGAAAGCGCGGAATCAATACCGCCTGACAGGCCGAGAATAATGCCCGGAAACCCGTTCTTGTTCACGTAATCGGCCAGGCCCAGCACCATTGCCTGGTATATTGCGGCATGGCCTTCCGGATGGGGTTCGCGCGCCGCCACGTCGCACACCCAGCCATTGCCACCATCGCGACGCCAATGCGTCAATGTCACTGCATCGGTAAAGGCCGGGAGGCGCGCCGCCAGGCTGCAATCAGCATTCAGCACGAAGGATGCGCCATCGAAAACGAGTTCGTCCTGGCCGCCAACCTGGTTGACGTAAATCAGCGGCAATCCCGTCTCCGTCACCCGCTGGACGGCATGCTGCAGGCGGACATCGCCCTTGTCTGATTCAAAGGGCGATCCATTGGCGACAACGAGAATTTCCGCGCCGCTTTCGACGAGGCATTCGGCGACTTCCGGCGACCAGATATCCTCGCAAATGGGCACACCGATACGGACATCGCGGAAATTTATTGGTCCCGGCATCGGGCCGGTCTCGAAAACCCGCTTTTCGTCGAAAACGCCGTAATTCGGCAGATCATACTTGAACCGGACGCCGACAATCTTCCCGGCATCCAGCAACAGGACCGCATTGTACAGAAAGCCCTCCGATCGCCACGGTGCGCCAACCAGCATTGCGGGACCGCCATCACGGGTTGCTTCGGCAAGCCGATTGATTTCGACCTCTATCTTGTCCTGGAAAAAGGGCTTCAGGACAAGATCTTCCGGCGGATAGCCACACAGGACCAGCTCGGAAAAAACAACCAGATCGGCTTCTTTTGCCAGATTTCGCGCTGCGAGGATACGCTCCGCATTGCGCCGGATATCGCCGACTGTTGGGTCTATCTGGGCTAACGCAATGGTCAGTTTATCGGTCATTCACAAGCGCTTCCTGTTAGGCGGACTAGTCAACTAGAAGTAAGCGGACTATCCTTCCGCCAATAAAAAATCAAGCCTTCACATTGTCAGGCCAAAGGCTATCCGCGGGATTGCTGCATAAAATGGAAAAAGCCATGGAATCGGGACCAACCCATATTCGTGCCGCCGTGCAGCGAATACTGGAAGGCTTCACTGAATTGCTGGTGAGCCACGCCGACGAAACGGATGGAAAGGTGTCCGTCGAGACGATTCAAAAACACCTGGAAGCTTTTCAAAACGCAGACTCGCCCGAAACGAAGGAAATATACCGCGAAGCATGGCTCGGTTGCCAGGCGATTGCAGAATCGGCCTACTGGGCGAAGTCCCGGCATTCGCATTTCGAACGGATCATGGTGAAATGTTTCGCGGGGCTTTTGCCGCGCTCGAACGAGCCCCTGGTACCCGGCCACCACCTCTCCCGCCGCATTGTTCCTGGCTTCATCAACGCATTGCAGCAAATGATGGGACAGGAAATCTACGCCCAGCACAGTGACAGGGTGGACGGCGTGGCCCACCATTTTTCCGACATGGCAAAGCGGCGAAACTGGATGGTGGACCTCATATCCGCGCATATGCCGGCCACGGGAAACGAGGTCGAAAAGGCGTGGTATTTTGGTGATGGCGCATTTCATACCCTGATGAATTCGCTGTACGGGGACCTGCGCCACCGAATGCTGTCTCCCCGGGACAGGGAGGGGCTCATTGAGCGGTATGGTGATACAGAAATTGCAGCCCTGTCGGCACTGTTCGCAGGGCTTGCAGCAGATCACGCTGATCTACAACAGGCAGGAAGGAAATAAAGAAAATGGAGTTGCCGAAACACGGCCGATACGACTATTCACCCATTACGGAACGTGCCGATTACAACTGGCCCGACGGCAAGCGCCTCGCCTTCTATGTCGCCGTAAATGTTGAACATTTCGCGTTCGGCGAAGGCCGCGGCCATACGCCGACGGCAGACCTGCCGCAACCGGACCAGCGCAACTATGCCTGGCGCGACTACGGGCTGCGCGTCGGTATCTGGCGGATATTCGACCTGCTTGAAGAACTGGGGCTGCCCGCCTGTCATCTTCTGAACAGTGAGGTCATCAAGCATGCACCGCAGATCGCGGACAGGATAGCGGCGCGTGGCGACGAACTCGTCGGGCATGGCCGCACCAATTCCGAAGCACAGGGCCAGTTGAGCGAATCCGATGAAGCCGCCCTGATCCGGGAGGCAACCGAAGGCCTGAGCAACCGCTTCCCAGATGCACCGCCGCGTGGCTGGATGGGGCCCTGGATCTCCGAAAGCAGCGTGACACCGGACCTGTTGAAGGAAGCCGGGTATACGCATGTCATGGACTGGCCCTGCGACGACCAGCCCATCTGGATGCGCACGCGCTCCGGCCCGATCCTGTCGGTTCCCTATCCGGTCGAGATCAATGACTCGCCGGCCATGCTGGTGCGGCGGCATACCGCTTCCGAGTTTGCCGACATGGCGATAGACCAGTTCGACCAAATGATAAAAGATTCAGAAAAACAGCCGCTTGTGTGCGGTTTTTCAACCCATACCTTTGTTATCGGACAGCCCTATCGGCTGCCGCATTTGCGGCGCATGCTGGAACATGTTGTCAATCATCCGCAGGCCGACAAGGTCTGGTTCACGACACCGGGCCGTATTGCAGAGCACGTGATCGGGCTCGACAAGGGCATCGTGCC
>CAXBEC010000220.1:0-5777 GCA_963974145.1 uncultured Alphaproteobacteria bacterium
CTGCCGGCACTGTGTGTTGTCCTGGCCGGGGTTGGTCCGGTTATCCTAATGAACGCGGCGCTGCGCCGGGTCGGGCAGAAAAAGTAGCGACGGGGAAGCCGCCGCCGCGCGGGATTATCAGGCGGCGCGCAGCAGCTTGATTTTCATGTGCAGGATTTCATGCTGGCCCAGCCCGGTGATCTGCGCAATTTCCCGATAGGACAGACGGGTTTCCCGAACCAGCGCCCAGGCATGCTGTTCGGGCGCCATGCGAACCGTGCTGCGCCGGGACTGGCGCGGTGACCGTGCCTGTGCCCGGGCGGCGGCGCGTTTTTCCGCACCATCCAGACCGCGGGCTTCGGCCGCCTGCCGCGCCGCTTCCCGCCGCTGCTTGTCCAGATAGATCTGGTAATCCGTCATATGAACGAAGGCGACGAATTCCCGCGCACGTTCCTGGGCCTCCCTTTCCCATCTTGTGGCGCCGGATTGCGACTGGGCCTGCCGCATTGCCGCTTCCTCAAGCGTCAGGCCCCGACGACTGGCCAGCCGTTCCGCCGCGGCAAGCGCATTCTCGCGCTCGCCTTTGAACGGGCTTTCCTTGGCCAGTTTGAGCAGGTTAAGGAATCTCTGCTGCTCGTCCGGTGTCAACTGCTCGCGAATGGGATGCTCCCCGTACCATCATGCACGATGAGTAATCGACTATAGCAATGCTTTTTGCCGGATTCTACTGTGAGGTTGCCAACGGTTCCGGGACGCGCCGCGATCCGCAATCAGCGCTGCGAGGTGGCCGCGCCGGTTCCGAAGTCCACGGCGCGCAGCCAGGCGATGGCCTTGCCGAAGGCCAATGGCAGGTTCTCCCGCCCGCCGCCAAATGTTTTCCCGGTGCCGCCGGCACAGCGGGTCCGGAGGGTGTCAAGGGAGATGACGTCGCCTGTCCGGCTGCTCCTGAAGCGCAACCCCGGTTCCATCATGAAGGGGGCATCCCCCGCGCAGGGGCCGCGGCTTATATTGGGCAGGTCCGCTTGAAACCTTACCGCAGGCCCGTCGATGCTCCACGAATGCCAGGTGGCGGGTATGATTTCCAGGGTCGCGGGGTGCGGGTTTCCGTTCAGCCGCGCAAAGAGCGGGATGCAGTAGGCCGGCGGTGTGACGTCATCCTTCTCGCCGGACAGGGCATGGAGTGGGAAAACAGTGTCGGTATTGTCGAACTGGAGAAAACAGTCCGGCGAAAACGCCATGCCGGCGGTAAATGCGGGGGACGCCCCGTAACGGGCATAAAACTCGGCATTGGCCAGATGGACCGCTGCCGAAGCGCCCTTGCTGTGGCCGCTGACGACGATCCTGCCGGGATCGATGCGCGGGTCCGCGGCGTAATGGCGCGCGGTGGCCAGCGCGTCCAGCGCCATGGTGAAGGCGGAAATCTGCGACTGGTCGCGGGTCGTGTTGCGGATTCCGCGTGGCGTAAAGGTGTCCAGCGAGACAGCAGCGATTCCCGCCGCCACCAGCGCTTCCGGCCATTGTGTCAGGAAGAAGTCCCTTGCGCCGGCGGAACTGTTCACGACGATCACGAGCGGGAAGGGGGCTTGTCCGTCAGGCAGGTGCAGGGTCGGGCGCAGCGCGACTGCCGCGGTAAATTTCCGCTGCTCCCAGGCGGCATGCGGTCGCTCAACGGTCGTGGTTTCGGCGGCATGGCCGGCGGCGCCGGACAGGCAGGCCAGGCACAGGGCGGCCAGAAGCCACCAGGTCATATCGGGCGTCCCGGCAGCGTGGGTGGCCGGGTGAACAGGATCAACAGGGCGGCGAGCAGCGCACAGCCGGCGAACAGCACCAGCGAATAGGTATAGACGCCCTTCCAGTCATACAGCGCGCCGGCAGCCAGTGGCCCGGTTGCCTGGAACAGGACCTGGACCGGCAGGGCAATGCCACGGATCGCGCCGTAATTGTTGCGCCCGAAATAATCCGCCAGGATCACCGGGGTCAGGGTCATGATGCCGCCGATTCCCGCGCCGAACAGCAGCATCGAGGCGTAGGCGTGCCAGGCCTGGGTCACGCCGATCAGGATTACCGCGCTCGCGCTCATGAAGATAGCGGCGACGCACAGACCCATGCGGCTGCTGACCCGGCGATCGAAATAGCCGAACCCCAGGCTGGCGACGGCGGAAATGATGGCGAAGAGGCTGACGGCGCTGACCGCGACCAGCGGTGACAGCCCGCGCTGGATCAGATGCGGCACCTGATGCAGGCTGATGCCGGCCTGAACCGGAAAGATCAGCGCGGTATATCCCATGATCAGCCACAGGGCCGGCGTGCGCAGTGCCTGTTTGCGGGTGAATTCCGGTGCGGCAGGCGGCGCGGCGGCGGCAGGCCTGTCCGCTGCCGGGGGGGCTGTTGCCCGGTCGGGCAGCATGCCGATATCTTCCGGCTGGCGCACCATCAGGATCAGGTTGGGCAGTACGCCGACGGTCAGGACCACGGCGGCGATGGCGATCCAGCCGGCCCGCCAGTCGCTGCCCTGCATCGCCGCATGGGCAATGATCGGCATGGTGGCGAGGCTGACGCTGGAGACGACATTGACGTAGGACATGGCCCGCGCCCGCGAATGCACGAACCATTTCGCGACGACGCTGGTCGTGCCGATGTCGAACGGGCCGGCAAAGGTCATCCGGGCAATGCAGAAGGCGGCGTAAAACCAGATCAGGGTTTCCGTCAACGACAGGAAGAGCGCCGCCGCGCCCAGCAGTAATGCGGAGGCAACGAGGATGAACCCGGAGCCGCGACGGTCGGCCAGCGTCCCGACCATCGGCGCCGACAGTGCCGCCAGGATCCCGCCAAGCGATACAGCACCGGAAATTTCGGTTCGCGACCAGCCCAGTTCTTCGGTCATCGGCGAGACGAAAACCGACAGCGTCCCGACCGCGCCGCCCTGCTTCACATAGGCGCCGCACATGGCGCAGCCAACGATCACCCAGCCGTAATAGAAGGGCAGGCGGCCGGCGAGGAAATGCGCAATGCGAATATTCGGGGTCAATGCCGTTTACCGTTAAGCCGCCCCGGACGCCCGGTGCCGCTGCCACGCGATATGCCGGCAAGGTTAATGCGCCGCATCGCATTAGGAAAGCGCACAACCCTGTCTTCGCCTTTTGGGCCCGCAGCGTGTTATCTATGCTGGCATCATCCTGATAATCGAACCGTTGTCCCGGGAAAACGCCTTGCCGTCAAAGCCGATCCTGTTTGCCGTAGACCGGCGGTGCGCTTGAGTATCCGCGCCACGGTGATGGCGTCGGGCCCGCTGAAGGGGATCCTCTGCCTGCTCACCGCGGGCGCGATCTTCGCCTTTACGGACGGGCTGTCGAAACTTCTGACCCTGCAATATCCGCCCGGTGAGATCCTGTTCTTCCGCTCGGCATTCGTCTTCCTGCCGATCGCGATCGTGGTCTGGCGGACCGGCGGCTGGGCGAGCCTGCGCGTGGTGAATGGCAAGGGGCAACTGGCGCGCGGGTTCTTCGGGCTGGTGACGTCCTTCATGGTCATGGTGGCGATCCGGCATATGCCGCTGGCGGACCTGACGGCGGTGATGTTCGCATCGCCGCTGGTCCTGACGGCGCTGGCGCCCTATTTCCTGGGCGAGCAGGTTGGCTGGCGGCGCTGGACGGCGGTGCTGGTCGGCTTCGGCGGTGTCCTGATGATGATCCGCCCGCATGGCGAGGGGCTGCTCTGGCCGCCCCTGCTGGTGCTCGGCGCGACGGTGCTGATCGCCTTCCGGGATATCCTGACCCGGCATCTGTCGCGAACGGATACGACCAATTCGATCATGGTCTGTACAACGGGGTTTGTCGGGCTGGGCGCGCTGTCGACAATCGTGCTGGGCTGGCAGATGCCCGACCTGGAGGGATTCGGCCTGCTGGCGCTGATGGGCATATTGCAGGGGATCGGCCAGTATTTTCTGGTATCCGCCTTCATTTTTGGCGAAGCGGTCGTTGTTGCGCCGTTCCGGTACTTCACCTTGCTCTGGGCGACGCTGTACGGGTTCCTGCTGTTCGGCGATCTTCCGGGCATTGATACACTGGCGGGGGCGGCGGTCGTAACCGCCAGCGGCCTCTATATCTTCTATCGGGAGGCGCGGCGCAGCGGGCGGATTTAGGTCTGCAAACGCGGCTAATCAGTCCCGGACGGGCTGGCCGCTGTCACGGGAATCGAGCATGTCCCGGAGGAGGCGGCTACCCTCTCTTCTCCGAAACGGCTTCTGAAAAGAAGGGTATTCATGCTTGAACGTGCGGTATTTCGCCTGGTCTTCCTGCGAATAGCCGGACATCAGGAGCACTTTCAGGCCCGGGTCCCGCTCCACAAGGGCGTCTGCGAGCGCGTAGCCCGACTCCGTCTCAGACAGTATGACATCGATAATGACCAGGTCGACCGGGCGTTCCCGTAAAAACAGGTCGGTGGCTTCGGTCGCGTTGAGCGCGCCAAGGACACGATACCCGAGCGTCTGCACCTGCTGTGAGATTGTCCGCAACACGGTGCGGTTGTTTTCAACAATGATAATGGTTGGCGTAACACTTTTGTTCGGCATGATAACGGCAACAGCCTTTTTGTAGAATAAGTGTCAGGAACACGCACTCGCTTTACATGTATTTACCTGAATAAAACAATCGTTGGAAATAATTGTTGCCGCGTATTTTTCAAACGACGGAATCAGTATATCGCAAGTTCAATATGCTGTGGATACGTACTAGTACGTATGTCTGCAAATCAGGCGTGTAATGCGAGGGCCCGTTCGAGGAAATCGAGTCTGTCCTGCCCCCAGAATATTTCGCCATTGACGATATAGGTTGGTGCGCCGAAGACATGGCGGTCGATGGCTTCCTGCGTATAGGCTTCATAGGTCGCTGCAATTTCCGGCGCCTTGCTGGCGTCCAGCAGCGCCGCACCGTCCATGCCCTGTTCATTGGCAATGGCAATCAGTGTATCGTCATCGGCGATATTGCGTTCCTCGGCCCAGATTGCCCGCAGGATGGCATTGGACAGGGCGCCTGTATCCAGCCCCTGGAGATCTGCCGCGACAACCATCTGGCTCCCCGCCTGGTCGGCGGCCGGGAAAAATTTCGGTTCGAGGGTCAATGGAACGCCCAGGTGGTCGCGCCACCGCGCCAGTTCCGCCATCCGGTAGCGCCGGCGTTGCGGCGCGCGCTTGCCAAGGGGCAGACCGCCTGACACCGCAAAAATCTTGTGAAAGGATGCCGGGCGGTAATTTATCGTGGCGCCCGCTTTTTTCGCGATTTCATGGAAGCGGACACTGCCGAGATATGTCCAGGGCGAACCATGGGAAATGAAATAATCGATTGTCTTGCTCATGGTTCCCTCCGGGGGTTGCCCCGCCGCGCAACGGGGTGCTGCGCGGCGTGGCGGATTTGCCGATAGTATCAGTTGATGACGTTGATGGATTCGCCGCCAGCGAATGCGACAAGGTCTTTGACCACGCTGGTATACATGGCGGCAAGCCCGTCCCGTGTCACATAACCCGTATGTGGTGACAACAGCGTGTTATCCAGGCTTCGGAAGGGATGGTCGGCCGGCAGCGGTTCGACATCATAGACGTCCAGTCCGGCGCCCGCGATTGTCCTGTTGCGCAGCGCATCTATCAGTGCCGCTTCGTTGACGATAGGCCCGCGCGAGGTATTGACCAGAAACGCCGTCGGCTTCATCAGCGCCAGTTCCGGGGCGCCGATCAGGTTGCGTGAACGGTCGCTGAGGACAAGCTTGATACAGACAACGTCACCCTGTGCCAGCGCTTCTTCCTT
>CAXBEC010000221.1:0-5774 GCA_963974145.1 uncultured Alphaproteobacteria bacterium
CAGTGGGTCCATGCCCGAGGATGACGACAAACATCATAACGAAAAGTCTCTTTCCCCGTCATGCTCGGGCCTGACCCGAGCATCCATACCTCAACGCAGCAGAGTCCCGTAAAGGTCGCTCCAGTCCGGATTGTCCCGTTCGATCAACGCGACCTTCCAGTCGCGAACCCAGTGCTTCAGATTCTTCTCGCGCTGGATCGCCTGTTCGGCACGATCATGGGTTTCGACGTAGACAAGGCGTTTGACGCTGTGGCGTTTGGTAAAGCCTTCCGTGATACCCTCGCGGTGCTCGTGGACGCGGCGGATCACGTCATTCGTCACACCGATGTACAGGGTTCCGTTTTTCTGACTGGCGAGGATGTAGACGTAATAGGGCATAAGTCGGATACGCAGGTGTTCCTGGGTACTCGGGTCAAGCCCGAGTATGACAACTTTTTATTTCCATCAGAATACCTCTTCCCGTCATGCTCGGGCCTGACCCGAGCATCCATGCCGGAACGCATCTCGCTTATAACGCGTCACCTGCGCTAAGCTTCCGGTTACAACCAACCGGGAGGATTCATCATGGGCAGGCTAGACGGCAAGGTCGCGCTGATCAGCGGCGGGTCGCGCGGGCAGGGCGCGGCGGAGGTGCGGCGGTTCACCGAGGAAGGGGCCAGGGTCGTGTTCGGCGACATCGCAGATGCGGAAGGCGAAGCCATCGCCGCGGAAATGAAGGCGGCGGGCCGGGACGCGGAATATATCCATCTGGATGTCACCAGCGAGAGCGACTGGCAGGCCGCCATCAAGCTGGCGGTCGACCGCTTCGGCAAGCTGGACGTCCTGATCAACAATGCCGCCATCGTCATCAACCGCGTGCCGATCGAGGATCGCACGGTCGAGGAATGGGACCGCGTCATAAACGTCAACGTGAAAGGCGTTTTCCTGGGCACGAAATACGCGATCCCCGCCCTGCGCGCGGCCGGTGGCGGGTCGATCGTCAATATCTCCTCGGTCGCCGGGCTGGGCCAGTCCAGCCACCAGGAACCGGCCTACGCGACCAGCAAGGGCGCGATCCGCATCTTCACCAAGGTCACGGCAACGCAGCACGCAGCAGACAATATCCGCTGCAATTCAGTGCATCCCGGTCCGGTCGACACGGAAATGTTCCGCGCCGCCTTCCCCGACCCGGCGGCGCTCAATGCGCGCCTCGCCCGGGTGCCGATGAAACGCGCCGGCACCATCAAGGAAATCGTCAACGGCGTGCTGTTCCTGGCGTCGGACGAATCATCCTATGTCACGGCATCGGAACTGGTGATCGACGGCGGCGCGATGAGCATGTGACGCCGCCGGCGCGTCACAGCCCGAAGCCTGCCTTCAGCACCAGCCCGGCGAGGGAACAGAGACACAGCGTCCGGATGATCCCCACGTTGAACCGGAACAGGGCAAGCGCCGCCAGGACGGCAATGCCGAGCGCCAGGAAATCGATGCTGTCCGGCACCGGCAGGTCGATTGTCGCCAGGCCCCAGTCCATCGTCGCCATCCGGTGGAAGACGACGCGCAGTCCGAACCACAGGGCAAGGTTTGCGATGACGCCAACGACGGCCGCCGTTATCGCCGCCAGCGCGCCGGACAGGGCGGCGTTGTCCTGCAGCTTCTCAATGGCCGGCGCGCCCAGGAAGACGAAGGCGAAGCAGGGCGCGAAGGTCACCCAGAGCGTCAGCCCCGAGGCCAGCACGCCGCCCCACAACCCGTTCAGCCCGGATTGGGCGCCCGCACCGGCGAGGAAGCCGACGAACTGCAGCACCAGGATCAGCGGGCCCGGCGTCGTTTCCGCCAGCCCGAGCCCGGTCAGCATTTCCGCCGGCGACAGCCAGGCGTAACCTTCCACGGCTTCCTGCGCGACATAGGCCAGCACCGCGTAGGCGCCGCCGAAGGTCACCACCGCCATCTTGGAAAAGAACCAGGCAATATCGGCATAGACGCCGGACAAGGGCAGCAGCAGGGCGACGGGGATGAGCCACACAGCCAGCGAGAAAAGCCCCGCCCGCCGCGCGCCCGAGGCGAGCCGCCGCGTATAGCCGGGATCGGCGGCAATGGCCGCATCCAGCAGGGCGGGCGGCCCGTCCTTCGCCGTGCCATGTGACCCGCCGGCAAAGTATTTCGGCAAGATCGCGCCGATGAGCGCGGCGCCGAGCACCACGGCGGGAAACGGCAGGTTGAACACGAACAGCGCCGCGAAGGCCGCCGCCGCCATGATCCAGGGCACTGTGCCGCGCAGCGCGCGGCGGGCGACCCGGAACAGCGCCTGGAACACGATCACCAGCACCGCGCATTTCAGCCCGAAGAACAGCGCGCCGATGGCCGGCACGTCGCCCAGCGTGACGAAAATGATGGAAAGCGCGAGCATCACGATAGCGCCCGGGATGATGAACAGCAGCCCGGCGATGAAGCCGCCCACCGGCCCGTGCAGCAGCCAGCCCAGATAGGTCGCCAGTTGCTGCGCTTCGGGTCCCGGCAGCAGCGAACAGAAATTCAGTGCATGCAGGAAGCGCCGGTCGCCGATCCAGCGGCGTTCATCCACCACCTCGCGGTGCAGCAGCGCGATCTGCCCGGCCGGCCCGCCGAAGGACAGGCAGCCGATGCGCAGCCATACCCGCGTCGCTTCGCCAAGGGTGGGGAAGTCGGCCGGTGCGGCCGGCGTTTCGGATGTCACTACTGACTCGCTCATTTTACACCTGCCATGGCTTTGGGTTGCGGCCAGTCATGGGTTTCACCGGTCGCATCCCGGCACCAGCGGTACAGGGCATCGTATAGTGGTAGGCTGGCGGCGAGCTGTTCCAGATCGTCCGGCCAGGCCCGCGACAGGCCCAGCGACACCGCCAGCAGCCCGGCGGATTCCGGCGCAAGGTCGTGCCGGTCCGTGTCGGCGCCGCGGATGATCGTCGCAAGATGCGCAAGCGGCCCGGTATTCAGGCCGAATTCGTCCAGCATCGTATCGAAGGTGCAGCAATCGCCCCGGTGGCTCCAGAAGGCGCCATCGATATCGAACGGCGCCGCACCGAACCGTTCGCCGACGGCGGTCACTTCCGACGGCGCGACATAGAGGAACACCGCATCCGGATCAATGAACCGCCTGATCAGCCAGGGACAGGCGATACGGTCGATCTTGGGCCGTCCCCGCGTGACCCAGACCGTCCGGCCCCTTGCATCGCGGTTCGGCAGGCTTTCCGGATTCACGACGGGCTGTGCGGCTTCCGTCCAGGCCTCGTAGCCGCCCTCCAGCGATTCGGCGGCCACCCCTTCATGGCGCAACATCGCGGCGGCGCCCTGGCTCAGCTTCAGGCCCCGCTGACAGACAATGACGAGTTTCCGGCCGGTGAACCCGGACGCCCATTCAGCCACGTCGCGGTGGCTTCGTCGGCGCGAACCGGGAATCAGGCGGGGATCCAGGTCAAAATCCTCATCGATGCGGACATCGACGATTGCCGGCCCGTTAGGCAGGCCGATCAGACGGGACAGTTGTTGTACGGAGATTTCAGTCGGTGACGTCATGGCACGTCCTTTCCATGGTGGAATTACAGGACGCGACTCTTGGGCTGACGCCTCACGGGGCGATCGCGGGCCCCATGGCGAAAGAGATATTACCGGCCGGGCCGAATGTCAATTCACGACGGTCGGCGCGGGTCGCCAGTATCGCGACGTCGCGCCTCGGCACGAACCAGGGCGATGAAGCGCTGCGCCGCAGCGGCGTGATCCGTGGCGCGGCAGGCGAGCCGGATCGGGGCGACGAGCCGGGGCGTAGCGGCCAGCGGGCGGTAGGCGATGCCGCCCAGCCGCATGCCGCACAGCGATTCCGGCACGATGGTCACGCCCAGCCCCGCCGCAACAAGGTTGAGGGTGGCGACGATGCGTGGTGCTTCCTGTTCCATGCGGGGCATGAACCCGGCCGCATGACAGGCGCCGACAATCGCGTCATACAGGCCCGGACCCGATGACCGGCGATACAGCACGAAAGGCTCCGCCGCGAGATCGGCCAGCGGCAGCGGCGTGTCGTGGCCATCGGCCGCAAGGGGATGATCGCCGGGCAGCGCCGCAAACATCCGTTCCTCGAAAAGTTCATGGACCGCGATACCTTCGCCATCGGGCACCGGCGAGCGGATAAACGCCGCGTCGAGCCGTTCTGCCTGCAGGGCATCGACCAGATCACCGGTGCCGCTTTCCTCCAGCACCAGCGACACCCGCGGATGGCTGTCGCGGAACTGCCGGATCACCTTTTGCACGAAGGGATGAAACGGGGCCGAACTGGTAAAGCCGATGACGACCCGCCCCTGCTCGCCCCGCGCGGTGCGTTTGGCCCTTGCCAGCGCCCGTTCGACCTGTGCCAGAATGGCCTGCGCATCCGCCATCAGGCTGCGCCCGGCTTCGGTCAGTTCGACCCCGCGCGGCTTGCGCCGGAACAGTTGCAGTTCCAACTCGTCCTCCAGCGCGCGGATCGACTGGCTGAGCGGTGGCTGCTGCATGCCGAGCCGGGCGGCGGCCCGGGTGATGTGGCCTTCCTCGGCAACGGCGACGAAATGGCGAAGATGACGGAGATCCATATCATATATTTTTCATATGAATAATCGCTGTAACATATATTTGGATTATGATTCGGGCAAGGCTAACCTCAGGATCAACAGGTCTGGAAAATCGGCATGAGACAACAGGGGAGAGACAGGACGATGGCTGCAGGGGAAACCACGGCGAAGATGGTCGCCGGCACCTACGAAAAAACGGCGGCGAATCTGGCGCAGGTCCGGGCGCGGCTGGAACGGCCGCTGACCCTTTCCGAAAAACTGCTGCTGGGCCATCTGGATGACCCGGCGGCGGGCGACCTGGTCCCCGGCAAGAGTTTCCTGTCGCTGCGCCCGGACCGGGTGGCGTTCCAGGACGTGCTGGGCCAGTCGGGCATGCTGCAGTTCATGCAGACCGGGCTGGACCGGGTGGCGGTGCCGACCTCGGTCCATTGCGATCACCTGATCGTCGCGCGCAACGGCGCGGAAGACGACCTGCGTGACTCGCTGGGCGAAAACCGGGAGGTCTACGACTTCCTGCGCACGGCGGCGGCGCGCTATGGCCTGGGGTTCTGGGAACCCGGCGCCGGGATCATCCATCAGGTCATCCTCGAAAATTACGCCTTCCCGGGCGGGCTGCTCATCGGTACGGATTCGCATACGCCGAACGGCAGCGGGCTGGGCGGATGTGCCGTTGGCGTTGGCGGCGCCGATGCGGTTGAGGCGATGTCCGGGCTGCCCTGGGAAGTCCGCTACCCGCGTCGCATCGCGGTGGTCCTGACCGGCGCGATGGACGGCTGGACCGCGCCGAAGGATGTCATCCTGTGGGTCGCGGGCCAGCTTGGCGTTGCCGGCGGCACCAATGCGGTGGTCGAATATATCGGGCCCGGCGCCAGAACGATCAGCGCCACGGGCAAGGCGACGATCGCGAATATGGGGGCGGAACTGGGCGCAACGAGTTCGGTCTTTCCCTATGACGACCGTATGGCGGCCTATCTGGAAGCGACCGGGCGGGCGGAGATTGCATCCCTGGCCCGCGCCAATATGGCGTTGCTGGAACCGGACCCGGAATGCGAAGCCGACCCCCGCTCGCATTACGATGTCGTTCTTGAACTCGACCTCACGACGCTGGAACCGCATGTGGTCGGTCCCCATTCACCGGACCGCGCCCGGCCCCTTTCGGCCCTCGCGGCGGAAGTATCGGACAGCGGCAACGGATTCATCGACGCGATCTCGACG
>CAXBEC010000222.1:0-5703 GCA_963974145.1 uncultured Alphaproteobacteria bacterium
GGTGCACGTCATGCCGGCCATCGCGCCCGACACAGCCATGGATGTTCCATGTGACGGCGCAATATGTCCCGGCGGTATCAGTCACTCTGGCCGGGATTCAGTTTCGAGGCCAGGTACTGAAGGCCGATTGACAGCGCCAGCCAGGCGACCAGGCCGGCCGCGAGCAGCAGAATTTGCGAGGGTTCGGGATCGTTCAGGGTTCGTGTGAGCTGGTTTCCCAGAAAACAGATCACAACGATTCCCGGCATCATGCCGGCAAGCGTGCCGAGCATGAAGTCGAGAAACCCGATATGGCTGGCGCCGGCAACGATATTGATGAATGAAAACGGAGCGACCGGCACCATCCGCAAGGCAGCGACGCTGACCACCCCCCGACGCGCCAGTCGGCGGCTGATGCGGTTGACCCGTATTCCCATCCATCCCCGAAGGGGCCCCCGACCGACCGCATGGCCGATCCAGAAGGTAACCGCCGAACTCAGCAGGGAACCGCCCAGCGCGTATGCAAGTGCGACCAGTGGGTCGAACATCATGCTGGTGACCGCGATAAGGGCAGTAACCGGAAACGCCACGAGCCCGCCCAGGACATAGATTGTCGGCATGATCAGCGGCATCATGAATTCTTCGCCGATTTTCCCCAACCAGGCCACGAGGTCGCGCGGATCAGTGAAATCGGCCAATGGTGTATATCGCCAGACCGCTACGAGCCCAAGCACAAGGACGGCGATGGTTCCCAGTTTGACCGCGCCGGGTATCGAGCGGCCGGTCTTGCTCCCGCCGAACATATCGCCGACGAAGTCCGGCGTTGCAACCGGGCGTTCCGGGTCGGCGACCTGTCCCACCGCGCGCGCCAGTTCGTCGTCCGGCACCGCGCTGAGGTCTATTGGCTGCAGGCTGCGCGGGCCATCGCTAAGGGCGTCGACTGCTGCGATCAGCGTCCCGCGTTCCCGGATCGCTGTCGTAACCGCATCCGGCTCCAGGCCAAGATGCAAGGCGACAAGACGGTCGCGAAAGCGGGTAACCGTTTTGCGCTGTTCGGGGATGTCCGGGGCCAGGGCCAGATCGCATTCGGTATCCATACCCATCGACCGGTTATTGATATTGGCCGAGCCGACGCGCAGGAAGCAGTCGTCGACGATCATGAATTTGGCGTGGACCATGACCCCTTCACCGGTATGGTCGTCCGGAATTGCCGGGTACATCAGGCGCACGCGGTTGTCCACGCCCGCTTCCATCAGGCGGGCCAGGAAGTGCCGGCGCCCCGTATTCATGCTTCGTTCCTCCAGCCAGCTCTGGTGCACGTTCGGTGCAACGATCAGAACTTCGAGCTTGCTGTTTTCCACCAGCCGGTCCGTCAGATAACCGGCGACGCTGATCGAGGTGAGGTACTGGCACTCGATATAGATCGTATCCTGCGCCGCGGCGATTGCGCGCCGGAACAGGGCTTCCACTTCACGGACTTCCGCTTCCCCGTCATAGGCCGGCATGGTCCGCGCAATCCCGACGCCGATATCCGTGAAATCCGCATCGACATCATCGGGCCAGGGATCGCCGGTCGTTTCGGGCGCGATCGGGGTTTCGCAGGCCGCCCTGCGCCAGCGTTCGCGGATAACTTCGCCCAGCGCCAGCGCCGCATCGCCGTCCACGAGCATCTGGAGATCGTGAAAGGGCCGGTAGGCAACGCCGTCAGCGCCTACCCGGTTATCGTCATGTATGTCATGTGCCGGGGTGTCCCATCGCCTTGTGGTGAGGTCGAACCCTCCGCAATATGCGACGGCATCGTCGATCACGACGATTTTCTGGTGATGACAGGCACCTACCGGCAGGACATCGTCGAGGCAGACAGAAATCTGTTCCGGGGTTTTCCAATCCAGGCTGATTGATGGGAGCGCTTCCCGGTCCAGCGCATACAGCATTGTATAGTCCCAGAGCAGAAGATGGATTTTCAGTTTCGGGCGTCGTTGCACCAGTTCGGTCAGGAACGGTCCAAGCGCTTCGGGCAGGTCGTCATCCGCCTTGTTTGACGGGCCGACCAGACGGGTGCGGCTGTCAATATCCCAGCCGGTAATGAAAACGCAGCGTTCTGCCTGCAGCAGGCTTTTTCGCAAGGCTTCGAAATAGGCGGCACCGTCAACAAGCAATGCGGCACGGTTGGCAGTTGCGATGCGCCAGCAGCTTTCGCCTTCCTTCAGGATGTCCTTGTCCGGGGTTTTCGTCGTCATGTCGGTTGGCCGTTGCACTGTCTTTTCATGTTGGAGGTCGAACCACCAAATATAGTGTTGGCGCGACGAGATGCCATACCTGTCTGTCATGCAGACATCTTCTGCTGCGGCGCTGAAAGGCGGATATTTGTGCCTTGTTTGTGGCAGTGGTGGCGGGTACGGTCCCGACCGGTGAATCAGGCTGAAAGCGAACACAGGGAATGAACCAGGATACGCTGGCTGAATGGGAACCGCCCTGGACGCTCGAAGAGCGGCTGAAATTCGCCCTGGTGCCGGCCAGCCTGTACATGCGCTATCGGACGAACAAGGAACTTCGCCATGGCGAGGGCGAGGTGGCGTTGCTGCCCTTTCTGGCCGATCCCGCGCGGGTCAGTCTCGATATCGGCGCGAACAAGGGGGTCTATACCTGGTTCCTGCGGCGTTGCTCGCGCGAGGTGCATGCCTTCGAACCAAACCCGAAAATGTTCCGGTTTCTTCAGCGGCTGGCGGGAGACAAGGTTCATGTGTCGCGCATTGCCCTGTCCAATGAAAGCGGCGAAGCGGAACTGCGGGTACCGCGGCACCGGCGTGGCGGGTTTTCCAACCAGGGTGCGAGCCTGAGCGCGGTCAAGGTTGCCGAGGGTTATGAAACGGTTGCCATTGACGCGCGACGGCTGGACGATCTCGATATCACCGATATCGGTTTTATCAAGATCGATGTGGAAGGGTTCGAGCAGGCGGTGCTGGACGGGGCGCGCGAAACCATTGCCCGCGACCGCCCGAGTCTGCTGATCGAGATGGAGGAGGCGCATACCGGCGAGCCCATCGAAAACGCCATCGCCCGGGTCGAGGCAATGGGTTACCGGGGCCTGTTTTTGCGGCGCGGCGTGCTGCGCCCGATAGAGGCTTTCGACGGCGACCGCAATCATCGCAGCGCCGCGACCCGGCAGGATTATGTGTTCAACTTCATATTCCTGCCGCGCGAGGACGCCATTTAGATTCTACCGACCGGCTCAGTGGCTGATATATTCCCGCAAATGCGAGGCTTCGCTTTCCAGCTCCTGCAGCCGCTGTTTCACCGCGTCGCCGATACTGACGATGCCGGCCAAAGCGCCGTTTTCCAGAACGGGTACATGGCGGATTCGCCGGTCTGTCATCAGTTCCATGACTTCCGTGACTGTATCCTCCGGCGAGCAGGTACGGACTTCGCTGGTCATGATTGACTCAACCTGGTGGTCCAGCAGGCTGGCGCCCTGATCGGCCAGGCCGGCAATGATGTCCCGTTCCGAGACAATACCGTCGATATGTTTGTTATCCTTGCTGACGACAAGAACGCCGATCCGCCGGGTTTTCAGTGAATCGACGGCTTCGGAGATTGTAGCATCCGGTCGGATGGTCGCAACCTCGCGGCCCTTGTTGTGCAAAATCAAACTAACGTGCATGAGTGTTCCTCCATTGCCAAGCGACAAAAGATCAACGCTCCCCGCACGACGTGCTGCGCATTTAAGTTAAGTGGCGGCCCGTTTCGTGCCTATCCCCGATATAATCTTATGCCGGTTGGAAAAAATTGCAATAGATACAATTTCAGGTGGCAAATTCTTAGTGCGCCCTACCCGGGGTCGATTATTGCAGCGAATCAAGACGCTGCCGCACCTGGGCCCGTTCCTGCGATCCGGCCGGCAGTTGTTGCAGCGCTTTTTCCAGCAGTATCTTTGCCTGGGCCGTGTTCCCGGCTGCCGCTTCGTCCTGCGCGACAAACCACAGGGCTTCGATGTTATCCGGTGACAGGGCGAGGATGCGGCGCATCGTGGCAACGGATTCCGCGTTGGGTCGATCGCTGTTGGCGCCCCTTATCGCGCGGCCATAGAGGATCAGCAGGTCGATATTGTCCGGTACGGCTTTCACGGCTTCGGCCAGGGCATCGCGCGCCTTGTCCGGCTTGCCCAGCACGCCGTAGGATCTGGCAAGTTGCGTCCACCCGGCGACATCGCCCGGGTTATCCTGCAGTCTCTCCGCCAGTTGCGCGACCATGCCTTCGATCATCGCCTGGCGATCCTCCGGGGACATGTTCTGCGCATCCGCCATCTGTTCGGCAGTCGGGCCGCGCGGCGTTGCCGCCGGTTGCCCTGCCTCCAGCCCCAGTTCGCCGGCCAGTTCGGCCAACTGCTGCATGGGGAAGGGGGCGGCGGCGAAATGCTTGCGGGCTTCGGCCAGCGCCGCCAGTGCCTTGTCCTTCTTGTTCTGGACCGAATAGGCGCGGATCAGGCGCTGCCAGCCGGCGAAGTCGCGCGGATCGTCCGCCAGCCGCTGCGCCAGGCCTTCGTCCGGTGACATCTGCGCGGCGGCCGCCATTTCCGCCTTGGTCGGGCCGCTTTGCGGGCCTGAATCGGGAGACTGCGGTTCCGGCATGACCGTGGCGACATCGATGCCCAGCGCTTCCGCCGTGTTGCGGATCCGGTCGCGGACGGCCGGCACCCAGGGGGCATCCCCCGGCGAATCTGCCAGCAGCGCCGCCCATTGATCCAGCGCCTCCTGGCGGTTTCCGGCCTGGTCCTCGGCCAGCGCGATATAGAAGCGGGCGCGAGAATCGGCCGGGTCCTGTTGCAGCGCCTCTTCGAACGCCTTGCGGCTGGTCGGGGTCACAACACTTGAGGCGGCCATGAACAGCGCCTCGCCATAGGCGGAATACAGGCTGGGTTCTCCGGCCTCCAGCGCCAGCGCCCGTTCGAAAGCGGTGACCGAATCCCGGTAGCGGCCGATCGACATATAGGTGCGTGCCAGCAGGACCCAGCCCTGCAGGTCGTCGGGTTCGCCTTCAAGCCTTTTTGCCAGCGTTTCCGCCGATGCTTCCAGACTGGTGGCAGTCTCGCCGCCGGCGGCGGTCTGTGGCTGCTCATTGGGTCGCTCGGCAAAGGGAAGGCCCGGGAGGTCCGGCGTGCCCTGCAGCATATAGAACCCCAGTGCCGCTGCCGGGATACAAGCAGCCAGAACAACGGCAAGAGCCTTGTTCAGGCTGCGGGATGCGGTCGGCGTGGCGCTGTTCCGTTTCCGGTCGGCCAGCAGGATCCGGCGGGAAATTTCGGTTTTCGCGGCCTGTGCCTGTTCGGCGGTCAGCAGGCCCCGGTCATAGTCATGTCCAACCTGGTCAAGCTGATCCTTGTAGACCTCTATATCATAGGCGGCGGCATCCTCGCCCGGTCCGCGGCTGCGGATCAGGGGAATCAGTACGGCCGCAATGGCGGCCAGCGTCATAAGGGCAGCAATAATCCAGACGGTCATGGGCGTGCGTCACTCCGGTCCAGCAGTGTGGCGAGCCGTTCGCGTTCTTCCGGACTTAGCCGTTCCGGGGCATCGCTGCCATCGGTCAGGCCGGTCCGGCGGCGGCGGTACCAGACAGCCAGGCCTATGACTGCGATGACAAAGACGATCGCTGGCCCGAACCACAGGAAGTAGGTCTTTCCCTTGACCGGTGGACGCAACAGGACGAAATCGCCATAGCGCGAGA
>CAXBEC010000223.1:0-5700 GCA_963974145.1 uncultured Alphaproteobacteria bacterium
TCTGCGTCTTGATCACTGGTTCAAGCGCCATTTCCCGACGGTCGGTTTCGGCCGGTTGCAAAAACTGCTGCGGACCGGGCAGGTCCGGGTCGATGGCCGCCGCGCCAAGGCCGGCCTGCGCCTCGCGACGGGACAGGCGGTCCGGGTGCCGCCGCTGGAGACAAGGCCGGATGACGCGACCCCGCGTCCGCCGCGCCCGGCCAGGGTGCTGAGTGACAAGGATGTGGAATTCGCACGCTCCCTGGTGATTTTTCGCGACGACGACGTGCTGGCGATCAATAAACCGGCGGGATTGGCGGTGCAGGGAGGCACCGGCACCGTCCGGCATATAGACGGTATGATGGATGCGCTGAAATTCGACGCCGCGGAACGGCCGCGTCTCGTACATCGCCTCGATCGGGATACCAGTGGCGTGATGCTGCTGGCCCGCAACCGGAAGGCGGCGGCGGCGCTGGGCAGGAGCTTTCAGGGGCGCGACGCCCGAAAAATTTACTGGGCGCTGGTCATGGGCGTGCCACGGCCGGAGCGCGGCAAGGTCAATCTGGCCATCGGCAAGGCACCCGGCCGTATGGGCGAGCGTGTCTCGCCGGATGCCGAGGATGCCAAGCCGGCGGTGACGCTGTACCGGGTAATGGAGCGGTCGGCCACCCGCCTGTCCTGGTTGGCGTTCTGGCCGCAGACGGGGCGAACGCATCAAATTCGCGTACACGCGGCGGCGATGGGCCATCCGGTATTGGGTGACGGAAAGTACGGCGGCAGCGAGGCCTTTCTGCCGACCGATGAGGTCGCGAAACAGCTGCACCTGCATGCACGGGAAATCCGCCTGCCTCACCCCGCCCGGCACGGGTTCATCCATGTTGTGGCCGACCTCCCGCCGCATATGCGCGATACCTGGGCGATGTTCGATTTTTCGCCTGATACAGATGAAGACCCGTTTGAGGAAATCGAATGACGACCGGAAATTCCGCCATCCGCCTCGTCGTGTTCGATTGCGACGGAACCCTTGTGGACAGCCAGCACGCCATCGTCGAGGCAATGACCCAGGCATTTGCCGGCCACAGCCTGCCGCTGCCGGACGCGGAATCGGTACGGCGGGTTGTCGGGCTGGCGCTGCCGGAAGCGGTCGCCCGGCTGATGCCGGCGCATGCCATGGATCAGACCAACTCGGTATCGGATGCCTATAAGGATGCCTTTACCGGCATTCGCGCGGGTCCGGACCATGACGAACCGCTCTATCCCGGAACGCGCGAGGCGTTGAAATTGCTGCTCGAAAGCGGTGCTATCCTTGGCGTGGCAACCGGAAAATCGCGGCGGGGGCTGCAACGGGTCCTTGAAGTGCATGGTCTGCGGGACAGTTTCATCACCCTGAAGACCGCGGATGATGGCCCCGGCAAACCGAATCCGCGTATTCTGCTGGATGCGATGGCGGAAACCGGCGCGACGCCGGAATCGACCGTGATGATCGGGGATACGACCTACGATATTGAAATGGCCGTGCAGGCCCGCGCACTGTCAATCGGCGTCGCTTGGGGCTATCATCCGAGTAACGAATTAACGGCGGCGGGGGCGCTGCGGATTGCACAGCAGTATGGGGAACTGCCAAAAATGATCGCCAATTTATGGGAGACCGGGTCATGAAGCTGGGAACGATACTGAAAATAGTCGGCGTGCTTATCGTCGCCGTTGTCGTGGCGGTTGTCGCCGTACTGATGTCGACGGATTTCAACTCCTACAAGCCTGAAATCATTGCCGAAGCGAAGAAGGCTACCGGCCGTGATCTGAAAATCGACGGTGACATCGGGCTGGCGATCTCGCTGACCCCGTCCCTTGCGGTCAGTGGCGTCAGCTTCTCCAATGCGGCCTGGGGCTCGCAGCCGGATATGGCGAAGGTCGAGCGCTTCGAGGCGCAGATCGCAATCCTGCCGCTGCTGTCCGGCACGATTGACGTGCAGAAGATCGTCCTGATCGGCGCCGATATCCTGATCGAAAAGAATGAAAAGGGCGAATTCAACTTCGCCTTCGAACCGGAAGGCGATGCTGCCGCCGTTGCCGCACCTTCGGAAGCGTCGGATTCATCTGGCGGCGGGGCGACTATCCCGGTTATTCGCGCCGTGACCGTCGAAAAAGCCCGGCTGATCTACAAGGATGCCGGCACGAAGCAGACCATTACGATGGTTGTCGATGAACTGACGCTCAAGGGCGACGGGCTCGACAGCCCGCTGGACCTGAATTTTGAGGGCTCCTACAACGACAACCCGATTGCGATGACGGGCCAGCTGGGCGCGCCGGAAGCGATGATGGCGGCGGGAACGCCCTGGCCGGTAACCCTGGAGATCACGGCGGGCGGTGCGGCGATTGGCCTGAAAGGTGCGATTGCCGATGTTGCCGCCGGGCGCGGACTGGATCTGGCGCTCAGCGTGAAGGGCGACAGCCTGGAAACCCTGTCGCCGCTGGCCGGGTCGCCGGTACCGCCGCTCGGGCCGTACAGTATCGATGCGAAGGTAACCGGTGACGCGGACAAGTCGGTGACGCTTTCCGGACTGGCGGTCAAGATCGGCGGCAGTGACCTGTCGGGTACGGTTTCCGCGAATCTTTCGGGTGCGGTGCCGGCCATCGACGCGGACCTGAAGTCTACCCGCCTCGATATTGCCGATTTCGTGAAATCGGATGGCCCGGCTGATTCTGGCGGAGCGGGCGCTTCGGCGCCGGCTGGTGCTGGTGGTGCTGCGGGCGATGGCCGGGTCTTCCCGGACGATCCGCTGCCGCTCGATGGATTGAAGGCGGTCAACGCGACGGTCAAGCTGGCGATTGAAACGCTGGTGGCGGCGGTCCAGGTCACCAAGGCCGATGTGGCCCTGACCCTCAAGGGCGGCGACCTGAACATTTCCTCGCTCAAGGGCGTGGTGGCCGATGGTGCGCTGGACGGCAAGGTCCGGCTGAATGGCGCCGCGGCGACCCCGACACTGGATACGGACCTGAAGATCAGCCAGTTTGATGCGGGCAAGTTTCTGGCCGATATGGAAATCACCGACCTGCTGGAAGGCAAGGTCAACGTCGTGATCGACCTGAAAGGGCAGGGCGGTTCGGTTCGCAAGCTGATGGCGGGGCTGAACGGCAAGACGCAGGTCGCGATGGGCGCCGGGCGGATGAAAAGCACCGCGCTGGACACCTATGTCGGCGGGCTGGGCAAGCTGATGACCGAAATGTTCGCCGGCAAGAAAAGCGAATATACGGTCGTGAACTGCGCGATCAGCCATTTTGATATCGTGAAGGGGCTGGCGACCAGCAAGGCGCTCGTCTTCGATACCGATCACATCACAATCGGCGGCGGGGGCACGATCAACCTGGCGACCGAGGCGCTGGCCATCGATATCGATCCGCAGCCGAAATCGGCAACGGTGAACACCGCCGTGCCGGTTGAAGTCCGCGGGACACTGGCGGATCCGTCCTTCGGGGTGAACAAGCTGGCGGCGGCACGCAAGATCGGCGGGCTGGTCGGTGGTATCGCTTTCCCGCCCGCGCTGATTATCGGGCTTGGCGAAACCGGTACCGGTGAAACCAGTTCCTGCCTTGGCGGCGGTAAGGCACAGCCGGCAGCAGAGAAACCGGCGTCTACCGGCAACCCGATTACCGATGCGGTAAAAGGGGTTGGCGGCGGCGCTGGTGATGCGGTCAAGGGCGTCACAGAAGGCGTCGGTGGCTCGCTGAAAAAGCTGTTCGGCAACTAAAAGAGCGGTTGCACAGGTGAAGCGGTTCTACAAGGAAGCTGCCGTCCAGGAGAAAGCGGCGGGGGCGTATTGCGTTGCGCTGGACGGCCGCGTGATGCGGACTCCTGGACGGGAACTGCTGAGCCTGCCGAACCGCCCGCTGGCGGACGCGATCGCCACGGAATGGGCGGAGCAGCCGGAAAAAATCGATCCGAACGCAATGCCGATGACCCGGTTCGCGAATACGGCGATCGACCGTGTGCGTCTGCGGCGGGAGGCGGTGATCGACGAAATCGCCGCCTATGGCCAGACCGACCTGCTCTGCTACCGCGCGGAGGGGCCGGAAACGCTGGCGGCGCGGCAGGACGCGGTCTGGCAGCCGCATCTGGACTGGGCGGCGGAACGCTATGGCGTGCGGATGCGGGTGACGCGGCAGATCCTGCATGTCCCGCAACCGCCGGAAACCCTGTCGGTGTTGCGGGATACGGTTGGGCAACGGAACGAGTTTACCCTGTCCGCGATGCATAGCCTGACGGCGATCCTGGGGTCGGTCGTTCTGGCGCTGGCGGTTGCCGAACGACGGCTCGATGCGGCAGCGGCAGCGTCGGCCAGTCTCGTTGACGAACTCTGGCAGGCGGAAAAATGGGGCGATGATTTCGAAGCGGTCGCGCGCCGGGAGGGCGTGCAGGCTGAAATAACCAGCGCCGCGCGCTTTCTGGCGGTTTCAGAGGCATAGCGCGCTTGCTGCAATCGGCGGCGAATGCGATTCTGCCACAAAACAAAGCGATTCTGCCGCAAAACATCGAGGGAATTCATGTCCGATATCATCCGCCAGCTTGAAGTAAAGCGCGAGGCGGCGCGGCAGGGCGGCGGCCAGCGCCGTATCGACAGCCAGCACGCCAAGGGCAAGCTGACCGCCCGCGAACGCATCGACGTCTTTCTGGACGAAGGCACGTTCGAGGAATGGGGCATGTTTGTCGAACACACCATCAACGATTTCGGCATGGCCGACCAGAAAGTACCCGGCGATGGCGTTGTCACTGGTCATGGCCGGGTCAATGGCCGGCTGGTCTTCGTTTTCAGCCAGGATTTCACGGTCTTTGGCGGCTCGCTGTCGACTGCCCATGCGGGCAAGATCTGCCGGATCATGGACCAGGCGATGAAGGTCGGTGCGCCGGTGATCGGGCTGAACGATTCCGGCGGCGCGCGGATTCAGGAAGGCGTCGCCTCGCTGGGCGGCTATGCCGATGTGTTCCAGCGCAATGTCATGGCATCCGGCGTTATTCCGCAGATTTCCGTGATTATGGGTCCTTGTGCCGGCGGGGCGGTGTATTCCCCGGCGATGACCGATTTCATCTTCATGGTGAAGGACAGTTCCTACATGTTTGTCACCGGCCCCGACGTGGTGAAGACGGTGACGCATGAGGAAGTAACGCATGAGGATCTCGGCGGGGCGGTCACCCATACGACGAAATCCAGCGTCGCCGACCTGGCCTTCGACAATGATGTCGAAACCCTGCTGCAGTTGCGGCGCTTCATGAGCTTCCTGCCGTCCTCGAACAAGGAAAAGCCGCCGGTCCTGCCGACCGACGATCCCCATGACCGGGCCGAGATATCGCTGGATACGCTGGCGCCGCTCAACCCGAACCTGCCCTATGACATGAAGGAACTGATCGGCAAGATCGTCGATGAGGGCGATTTCTTCGAATTGCAGCCGGATTATGCGGGTAATATCGTGATCGGGCTGGCGCGGATGGAAGGATCGACCGTCGGCATCGTCGCCAACCAGCCGATGGTGCTGGCCGGATGCCTGGATATCGCATCCTCGCGCAAGGCCGCGCGCTTCGTTCGGTTCTGCGACTGTTTCAACATCCCCATTGTCACCCTGGTCGACGTGCCCGGTTTCCTGCCCGGCACGGCGCAGGAATATGGCGGTATTATCAAGCACGGCGCCAAGTTGTTGTTTGCCTTTGCCGAGGCGACGGTGCCCAAG
>CAXBEC010000224.1:0-5686 GCA_963974145.1 uncultured Alphaproteobacteria bacterium
CCCCAGGTCAGGTCCGGCCGGCGCAGCTTCCGCCCCTGCGAATTCAGCGTGTAATAGCCCTGGAAGGAACCGTCATGGCAAAGGTGACGGTCGACATATAACAGCGTCTGCCCGTCATCGCGCTCCAGAACGACATGATCGTCCCAGATCTTCTCGAACATCGTCTTCGCCATACCCTGTTCCTCCGGATTTTTACAGCCAGGACTGCCACGTCCAGCGGCCGCAGCATAAGCCGTGCAGCGGCCGGATGTCACGTCGCCGGTCAAGGGGTACGAACCTTCCGCTGCGTCTACTGACATCCTGCGGAATAGCCCTGTATATTCAGGTATGACTGACACAAAACCGCGATCAATTGTCGTTATCGGCGCCGGACAGGCGGGCGGCCGGGCCGTTGAGGCCATGCGTGCGGCCGGATTCGAAGGGAATATCGACCTGGTCGGTGCGGAGCCGCACCTGCCCTATGAACGCCCGCCCCTTTCGAAGGAATTGCTGGCGGGCGATGAGGTCCCCTTTCAGGTCATGTTCGATGCGGAGTGGTTCGAAGAACGGAACATCACCCTCCATCTCGGGCGGCGCGCCGTTGAAATCGACCGTGGCGACAGAATTGTGCGGCTCGATGACGGTGCGGAGCTCGGCTATGACCGGCTGCTGCTGACCACCGGTGGCACCGCGCGAACGCTCGACATCCCGGGCGCCGGTCTGCCGGGCGCGCATACGCTGCGCACCATTGACGAATGCCGTGCCATAACCGGCATCCTTGCGCGCCGGGGACACATCGTTGTTGTCGGCGGCGGTTTCATCGGCCTGGAAATTGCTGCCAGCGCGCGGATGCGAGGCTGCTCCGTTACGGTTCTGGAATTCGCGGACCGGCTGATGGGACGGGCCCTGCCGGCGGAAATCGGCGCTGTCTTCGCCGAACTGCACCGGGAAAACGGTGTCGAGCTGCGGTTCGGCACCGGCATTACAGCAATCGAAGGCGCCGGAAAAGTAGAACGGGTTGTTACGTCATCTGGCGATATCCTGGAGGCCGATGCGGTCATCATTGGAATCGGGATCGTGCCGGATACCACACTCGCGGAGGCAGCGGGACTCGTGGTGGATGACGGGATCGTGGTGGACGAGTACTGCCGGACCTCGGATCCGGACATCTACGCGGCGGGCGATGTCACGCAGCATTTCAACCCGCTGCTGGACCGGCATATCCGGCTGGAATCATGGCAGAATGCCCAGAATCAGGCGATTGCCGCCGCACGGAATATCTGCGGCGACGAAACGGCCTTTACCGAAACACCCTGGTTCTGGTCGGACCAGTTCGACGTCAACCTGCAGGTATGCGGCGCACCGCTGGACTGGAACCGGACGGTCATGCGCGGTGATATCGCAGCCCGTGACGGCATCCTGTTTCAGCGGGACGGCGACACGATTACCGGGGCCATCGGGCTGAACAGGGCCCGCGACATGCGCTTCGTCAAACGATTGATGGGCACCAAAAAGTCGCCAACCGCCGAACAACTGGCGGATGAATCGGCCGGGTTTCGCGAGATGCTGCGATAGCGCACAGCGTTACTGCGCAAAGAACAGAGACAGCGTCCACAAATAGGTCGCAACCGTCGGGTAGAAGGTCGCGGCAAAACCGAAGGCCCGTGCCGGCCCGGAACGATGATAGCCGATCCAGAAACAGCCGCGCGCAAAGAAGAATGACAGGGCAAGCATCGGAATGACGCCGAGGTGGTGCGACGGCAGGGCAAGCGCCAGAACGGTCCAGCCGATTGATGCGAGCACTACCTGCTCCAGCGTATTGCGAATATAGCGCAGGTCGATATCCAGCGAACTGCCCGGCGCCGGCGTATCGCCGTCGATGGCGGCCGGATCGAAGAACCGCACCTTTGCGACACGCGCGATCCCCGCCAGCAGGCACAGCCCCGGCAGCAGCAGCCAGCCCAGCACGAACCGCAGCCGATCATCGGCAACACCGGACGCGACCGACAGCTGCGTTGCGCCAAACCACATGATTACGGCGCTATAGGCAATGGCCACTGCCATGCCCGTCAATATCCGGCGCTGTTTCGGCGACATGTACAGGGCTTCCTTTCGCGCGGTGAAGATGCTTAAAAATAGAACTTCGCGGCGGACGGATAAACACGCAAGCGTCTTACAGGGGAAATGTGCCATGACACGCATTGCAGGCAACAGATTATCACCTGACCATCCCGCACCGCATGACGGCCCTGTCGGGGGCCCCGGCGTCTGGTACGGCCCCGACATGCAATCGTCAGACGAATGGGTTTACGCGCTTTCCGAAGCCGAACGCCGCGAAATCGTCGAGGCAATGCGCTACGCGCTGGCGCACAGGGACGACATCGCCGAAATTACGGCCCTTGATTTCCCGCTCCCCACGCTGGGCCGCCGGTTTCACGACTTTCAGCAGGAAGTCGTGAATGGTCGCGGGTTTGTGTTGCTGCGAAATTTTCCCGTTGAGGATTTTTCGTTCCGGGAAATTGCCTGCATGTATTGGGGCTTCGGTACCCATATCGGCAGTGCCAGATCCCAAAACGCGCGCGGCCATCTGCTGGGCCATGTCACGGATATCACGGATTCCTTCGACGACCCGAGTGCACGGGGTTACCTCAGCAACCGGCAGCTCTATTACCACAGCGACTCCGTCGACCTCGTCTCGCTCCTTTGTCTGCGACAGGCAAAGCGCGGCGGATTGAGTTCGATAGCCAGTTCCTACACCATACACGACGAGATGTGGCGCCGCCGCCCGGACCTCGCGAAAATACTGTATGGCCCGGTCCCGCGCAGCCGTCGCAAGGAAATTCCCGTGGGCAAGGGCCCCTGGTACGAACTGCCGGTTTTCAACTGGTGTGGCGGGCGCCTGTCGATCAGTTACCTGCGTCAGTTCATCGACGATGCGCAGGAACACGCCGATGTCGGGCCGCATGATGCAGCGCTTGTCGAGGCGCTGGATATGGTTAACACACTGGCCGGTGACCCGGAAATTTACCTGTCGATGGAATTCCGGCCTGGAGATATCCAGCTGCTGCACAATCATCAGATCCTGCATAACCGGACCGCCTATGAAGACTGGCCCGAACGGGAGCGTCGTCGTTACCTGCTGCGCCTGTGGCTGTCGCCCCCCGGGGGCATCCCCCTGCCCGACGCATTCGCGGAACGATATGGCAGTGTTACACCGGGCGCGCGCGGCGGTGTTGTCGTAAAGGATACGAAACTGCAGGTGCCGCTGACCGCTTTTTGAGCGTCTTAGGCGACGATCTTCGCCGTCACCTTGGCCAGCGCGGCGCCCACGGCCTTTACCGCTTTCTGCTGCCCTTCATCGGCCAGATTGCCATCCTCCGTGAATGCAGACCGTGCACCCGGTATCGTCGCCTGGTTCGGAAGAACCGTCACCTGGATATTGCCGAGGATCTGGCGGACATGGACCAGCCCCCGCAACCCGCCGAGCGCCCCCGGTGCCGTCGCGACCAGCGCCGCTGTCTTGCCCGCGATATATTTCAGCATCGCATCGTCGCCCGCCGGACGTGAAACCCAGTCGATGACATTCTTGAGCAATGGCGTGATCGAACTGTTGTATTCCGGCGCCGCGATCAGCAACCCGTCATGCTCGGCAAATATG
Organism: uncultured Alphaproteobacteria bacterium; assembly: GCA_963974145.1. GTDB lineage: Bacteria > Pseudomonadota > Alphaproteobacteria > UBA8366 > MarineAlpha4-Bin1. Next base: position 3,638 of record CAXBEC010000224.1, read on the forward strand.
CTCCGCAGCCGGACCGCGTTTTCCGGCAGTCCGCTGCTTTCTTCCAGATCCCCGTCATAGATCGGCATCTCGTAATCGCGCAGGTCCAGCAGGGTAACCGCCGCCCCTGCATCGCGTGCGCCGTCGGCCGCAATGCGGATCAGTTTCTTGTTGAAGGAGCCGTCGCGGGCGCTTCCCGCGAAAGCCAGAATTCGAGCTTTTCCACCCATGCCACAGGTCCTTTGCGTAAATAACGTTTTGCAGAAATTTCGGGTTGATACGCTGTGATACTGAACCGTTATTCACTGCGGTGTGATGATCTTCCAGTAACTGTCCTTGGTCGCGATCAACCCGTCACGAAGCGTGTAGATATCTACCCCGCGCACGTCCAGTGACTCGCCCGAAGCATATTTCCCTGTTGCGCGGAATGTCCCGATAACCCGCGTTTCGCCCGCCATGAAGACCTCTGCCTCGGAAAACCGCATATCGCGGTACATCGTATCACGATCGGCCAGCGCCTGCCGTACCGCTTCCCGCCCCGATACGATACTGCCGTCCGGCGCGTTGGGCCCGGCGGCCTGGCGCCATTCAAAATCTTCCGTCACGCAGGCCAGGATACCGTCAACATCAGCCCGATTGAACGCCTTTCCGAAGGCCCGCATCAAGGACATGACGCTTTCCGGTAATGCTGTCATAACGTACTCCCGATAATTCCATTTGCCCGCCCTAACGCGATTATACCCAAGGGCCGCTTTCGTGCTATGGGTTCCGGCATGTTCCTACAGTCGAGATAACCGGAAAGAAACCATGCCCGATACGACAGCAACAGAGACCAGCCCGACAACAAGCGAAACCATCGAATGCCTTCTGAACCGCGTCAGCGTTCGCCGGTACAGCGACCAGGAAGTTACCGAGGAGACTATTGAAGCAGTCCTCAAGGCAGCGTTCCGCTCGCCGACATCCTCGAACATCCAGTCCTATACCGCAATCGTGGTCCGGGATCCGGAAACCAAGCAGAAACTTTCCGTGCCGACCGGCAATCAGAAACACGTTGCACTGGCACCTGTGTTCATCGCTTTTTGCGCGGATTTACGGCGGATCGAGTACGCGCTGAACCTGCACCAACACAATCTCAACGACAACAATCTTGAAGTCGGGCTGGTTTCCAGCGTCGATGTCGCCCTGGTCGGCATGTCAGCCTATCTCGCGGCGGAGTCCATCGGGCTGCGCGGGTTGATGATCGGCGCCGTCCGGAACGACCCGGAAAAAATTGCGGAAATACTGGGCCTGCCGCAGCGTGTCTATTGTGTCTTTGGCATGTGCCTCGGCTGGCCGGCCCAGGCGCCGGACCAGAAGCCCCGCATGGATACGGGCATGACCATCCATTACGAAAAATACGACGAGCAGGCGACGCTTGCGTCAATGGAAGCATACGATGCAGCGCTCGCGGAGCACTACACATCGCATGGCGTCAAGACGACGCCGGATTCATGGACCCATGACATGGACAAGAAGTTCCATCCGCCACAGCGCGACAAGCTGCGCCAGCAGCTCAAGGGTCGCGGCTTCGATTTCCGTTGATGACGCCGCAGGGAGCTGACCTATGATCAGACGCATGGGATTACTGAAACGGAAACCGGAATTCACGCGGGAACAGTTTCGCAAACACTGGCTGGAAATTCACGGCCCGCTTGGCCAGAACGTGCCCGGTGTGCGGCGCTATGTTCAGCATCATATTGTCGGTGACACACGCCACCCCGATCTGCCGCCGGCGGAACAGTCCTATGACGGGATCGTCGAACTGTGGTTCGATGACGAGGCGGCAATGAACACGGCACTGGCGACGCCGGAAGCAAAGGCCATGTTCGCCGATGGCACGCTGTTCATCGAATCCGTCACCTCATATATCGTCGAGAGCGAGGTTCTGGTCCACGAGTAGGACACACTCTCGGCGCAAAAAGAAAACGGCCCGCGCCCAGTTGACAGGACGCGGGCCGGTTCTTGTTCGGACGGCTACTCGTTGACGATCGGGTTGCGCAGGATGCCGATCTTGTCGAGCTCGACCTCGAC
>CAXBEC010000225.1:0-5625 GCA_963974145.1 uncultured Alphaproteobacteria bacterium
TTCTTCTGTGTTTGGCAGCCCTGAAGATATCGCCACCTGTGACGATCTGTCGGACGATCGGAAGATCGAAATCCTGCGGCGTTGGGAATACGATGCGCGGGAACTGGAAGTTGCCGACGAAGAGGGCCTGACCGGTGCTGACAACGATATTCTGGATCGTATCCACCAGGCCCTGCACGACCTGGGGGCAGTGATTGATCTGGAACATGCACCGCCGACGAAGCAAGGCGGCGTGGCTCCCTCGGATATCCGGCATAGTGAAGAACACAATGTGGATGCATCGACAATCGCCGCCATGACCGAGGCCCTGGAGGATGAATACAAGGCACGTGCAACTTATCGGGCAGTTATCGCAACCTTCGGGCCGACCCGGCCGTTTATCAATATCGTCGATGCAGAAACCCGGCATGCCGAAGCGCTGCTCGGGCTGTTCGCCCGGTTCGGCCTAACGCCGCCCGCCGATTCCTGTGCCGGTCGGGAAATACAGGTTCCCGAAAACCTGACAGCCGCGTGTGCTGCTGCCGTTGCGGGTGAAGTTGAGAATGCCGAAATGTACGATCGCCTGTTGGCCCAGGTCGGGCATCCGGCCGTGCGCCGTGTCCTGCAGAGCCTGCAAACGGCTTCACGTGAAAATCATCTGCCCGCCTTCCAGCGTTGCCTTCAGCGCGAAAACGGCGGCGGGCATGGTGGCGGAGGCGGGCGTCAACGGCGCCAGCGAGGGCGCTGACATCCCTCGATCCGTTTCTGCGACATGCGCGGGAACCAGGGCAGTCGATTACCCCCCCGTATCGAACCGCCCATCCGGCTGCATCGCCTGGAATTTTCGGGTCCAGTCCCGACGCAGTTCCGCTTCCGAAATGCCCCGGTCATAGGCCGGGGAAATCAGAGGCTCGGCTTCTTCGATGTCGATGCGGACCACGGCGCGGACATGATCCGACAGCCCGCCCAGATCGCCGAACGCCGCAAACAGCGCAGCAAACCCACCATCGTCACGCCCCACCGCGACGGCACGGCCCCTGAAGCGAAAACCCCGACGCGCAAAGGGATCGACGAAATTCAGCGCCACAACCGGGTCCCGCGCGATGTTTTTCATGGTGTTGGGGGAGCGTAGCTCAACAAAGGCAATGGTCGTATCGTCCAGCACAATGAAGGTCGCCTTGGGCGACAGGTTGGGCGACCCGTCCGCGTTGACGGTCGCCAGATAGCCAAGCTTCTGCTCGCGGATTACCCGCTTCATGGCCTCGGTCAGCATCCATATTCTCCCTTCCCGATCTACATGGCGCGGATCATACGGCGCAATGCAAACCCGCGCATGGTCCAAAGGCGGGAACCGTACGGGGCCAATCTGTTCACGCCGTATGCCGGTAGAATCGCGCAATTGTGAGGCGACAGGAACCGGAACCCGCGCTATGTGAAACAGGCTGGCCCGGATTCATATAAGGCTTTTCGCATTGTCCCTGTTTGCCGACCCTCTTGCCCTTGTCGCCTTTGTCACGGTCACCGCTATCGCCTGCCTGGTGCTGTCGCCGCGGGTTTCCGGCGCGGATGGATTTTTTTCCGGGCGCGACGAGGCGGGACGCGCACCCGGTCTGTGGACACTGGTACTCAGCCAGGTAACGACCTGGATTTTCGCCCGCTCACTGATGAATGCGGCCATTCTGGGTTTCTACTACGGTGTCGCGGGCGTCCTGGCCTACACAGCCTATTACGCCTCGTTTCTGACCGGCGCATTGATCGTTGACAGGGTCCGGTTCCGCCACGGCGCCGCATCATTGCAGGAGTTCCTGCGCGACCGGTTCGGCGCGACAGGCGTCGCCTGCTACAATGCCGTGATCGCTTTGCGACTGATGTCGGAAGTCTTCGCTAATCTGCTGGTGGTCGGCGTGATTTTCGCCGCGGCGTTTTCCGGATTTGGCCTTGCCCGCGAAATCGCCATCGCCGGTTTCGTGGTAATCGGCCTGACCTATTCGATGATGGGCGGGTTGCGGGCCTCGCTGCGAACCGATGTCGCGCAGATGCTGTTGTTCCTCGTCGTCCTGGCGATCGCCGGCATCGCCCTGTTCACTGCGCCGGAATTTGAACTGGTGGCGGTCCTGTCCGCGCCCGGCGTGTCGGGCCCGGCTCCCGGCTGGGTTTTGCTGGCCGTCGCCGCATTGCAGGTGCTCAGCTATCCGGCGCATGACCCCGTGATGATCGACCGGGGCTTCCTGGCCGACCGGCGCACGACGCGGCTGTCGTTTCTGCATGCCTTCTGGATTTCCGCGGGCTGCATCTTCCTGTTCGGCCTGTTCGGCACGCAGGCGGGGCTTGTCGCGGGCAAAGGCGAAGCGATGGCGGCGGCCTGGATGCGGATGTTCGATCCCGCCGTGATCTTCTGCCTGAATGCGGCGCTGCTGGTCTCGGCCATGTCCACGCTCGATTCCGCATTGTCTTCCGCAGCGCGACTGGCAATCGTCGAAATGCGGCTGGGCGCCGTCACCGCCACCAACGGGCGGATCGCCATGGCGCTGTTCATGCTCGGCGGCTTGCTGTTTCTGCTGGCCGGGACGGAGGACCTTTATGCAGCCGTCGCCGTTTCGGGCACGGCCTCGATGTTCCTGGCGCCGGTGATTGTCTTCTCGCTGTTCGGTGGACGGGATATCCCCCTATGGAGTTTCCTCATCGCCTTCACCGTGGCGATTGCCGGCGCGGCACTGTATTTCTTCAACGGACATCCCGCCGTGCAGGCCTTCAGCGGCGGCATTCACAAATACACATTGCTGTTGTGGATATGCGGCACCGTGCTGGGCCTCGGTTTCGCAGCGTTTACACTGGGCGCTGTAACCCGGACACCCCGCCTGCAGGCGTCCTGACTACCGGCAGCCGCTATCAGCAGTTATCGGTATCGAGTGAATACCCGGCGCCACGAACTGTCCGGATCAAGTCTTCGCTGCCCGCATCGGACAAGGCCTTGCGCAGCCGGCGGATATGCACATCGACGGTCCGCTGCTCGACATAGATTTCCCGGCCCCAGGCCAGATCAAGCAGTTGTTCGCGGGAAAAGACGCGGCCCGGCCGTTCGATCAATGTCAGCAGCAGCCGGTATTCCGTTGGTCCCAGCCGCACCGCCTTTCCGTTAAAGGTGACCTTGTGCGCCGCCAGGTCCATGACGATACCGCCATACTCCAGCGTCTCGTCGCTGAACCCGGGGCGGGTCCGGCGCAGCAGGGCGCGAATCCGCGCCACCATTTCGCCCGGTGAATAGGGTTTCACCATATAGTCGTCGGCCCCGGAATCGAGACCGCGGACGCGGTCCGATTCCTCGCCGCGCGCTGTCAGCATGATGATCGGCAGGTTTTTCGCATCGGCCCGCCGGCGCAACTGGCGGCAGACTTCAATGCCCGATATTTCCGGCATCATCCAGTCCAGCACGATCAGGTCGGGCGGGTCTTCCGATGTCAGGGCCAGCGCTTCGTCACCGTCGCTGGCGACGCGGGTGCGATACCCTTCGCGCTCCAGGTTGTAGGACAGCAGTTCCGCCTGCGGCGGTTCGTCCTCGACGATCAGGATGAAAGGTTTCATGCGGATTCCGTATTCTGGCTGTCTGTTATGGCGTCCGGTGAAACGACCGTCAGGCTGCTCTGGTCATCCTTGGGCCGCATTTCATCATGCGCCTCGCCCAGCACCATCATCCGGATGTATTCGGCGATATTGGTGACATGGTCGCCCATGCGTTCGACGTTCTTGGCAATAAACAGCAGATGCGTGCAGGCCGTGATGTTACGTGGGTCTTCCATCATATAGGTCAGCAATTCGCGGAACAGGCTGGTATGCAGCTGGTCGACCTCTTCATCCCGAGCCCAGACGTCATTCGCCATCTGGACATCGCGTTCGATATAGGCGTCCAGCACGTTGCGGATCATCTCCTGCACCAGGCCGGCCATGCGGGCGACGGTATTCATGGCGCTGCCCATGGCCGGTGCGCGCGCCAGCGCCATCGTCCGTTTGCAGATATTGCGGGACAGATCGCCGATCCGTTCCAGGTCGTTCGCCGCTTTCAGGGCGGAAATCACCAGGCGCAGGTCCGCCGCCATCGGCTGCCGGCGGGCCAGGACCTCGACCGTAAAGGCATCCACTTCGCGTTCCAGCGCATCGATCCGGGCATCGCCCGCGGCGACCGCCTCCGCCAGCGTCACGTCCCGGCGCACCAGCGCCTCGATCGCCTGGGCAAGCTGCATTTCCGCAAGGCCGCCCATTTCAACGATCAGGTTGTCGAGTTTACCCAGGTCCTCGTCGAACGAACGGACAATATGTTCACCTGCCATGTCTGGTACTCCCCTGTTAGCCGATCCGGCCGGTTATGTAGGATGCGGTTCGTTCGTCTTCGGGTTTGGTGAATATCTTTGTCGTTTCACCCTGCTCGACAAGGTCGCCGAGGTGGAAAAACGCCGTTCGCTGCGATACGCGCGCCGCCTGCTGCATCGAATGGGTCACCATGACGATGGTGTAATTCTCTCGCATCTCGTCGATCAGTTCCTCGATCCGCGCCGTCGCGATGGGGTCGAGCGCGGAACACGGTTCGTCCATCAGGATGACTTCGGGCTGTACGGCAACCGCGCGGGCGATGCACAGGCGCTGCTGCTGGCCGCCCGAAAGGCCGGTACCGGGGCCGTCCAGGCGGTCGGAAACCTCGTCGAACAGACCCGCCTGTTTCAGGCTGTGTTCGACGATCCCGTCGAGTTCGCTCTTGCTGGACGTGATCTTGTGGATGCGCGGCCCATAGGCGACATTGTCATAGATCGATTTCGGGAACGGGTTGGGGCGCTGGAATACCATGCCCACACGGGCGCGCAGGAAAACGACGTCCACGTCCGGGTCCAGAATATTCTGCCCGTCGAGGATGATATCACCCGTCACCCGGCACCCTTCAATCACGTCGTTCATCCGGTTGATACAGCGCAGAAAGGTGGACTTCCCGCAGCCGGACGGGCCGATCAGCGCCGTCACCTGTTTTTCCGGAATCTCCAGCGACACGCCCTTGATCGCCTGCGTGTCACCGTAAAACACTTCTACGTTCCTGGCGCTTATCTTGGGCGCCACTTCCGGCGCAGCCTGCTTAGTTTCAGGCGCCATTTCCATTGCCGTATCATCCATGCGGCTTACTCCTACCAACGTTGTTCGAATTTCTTGCGCATTACGATTGCGACAAGGTTCATGATCACCAGGAAGCCCAGCAGGATCAGGATCGCCGCCGCGGTCTTTTCACTGAATCCGCGTTCCGGGCTGTCCGCCCAGAGGAAAATCTGCACCGGCAGCGCCGTCGTAGGCTCCAGGATGCTCTGCGGTACATCGACAATGAAGGCAACCATACCGATCAGCAGCAGCGGCGCGGTTTCACCCAGGGCCTGCGCCATACCGATGATCGCACCGGTCAGCATCCCCGGCAGCGCGGACGGCACGACATGATGGAACACCGCCTGCATCTGGCTGGCGCCCAGTCCCAGCGCCGCCTGGCGCAGCGATGGCGGCACGCCTTTCAGCGACGCGCGGGCGGAGACAATGATCGTCGGCAGGGTCATCAGCGCCAGTACCATCCCGCCGACCAGCGGCGAGGAACGCGGCATGCCGAAAACGCCGAGCAGCATC
>CAXBEC010000226.1:0-5617 GCA_963974145.1 uncultured Alphaproteobacteria bacterium
TTCCTCCCAGTTTCGATTTGAACCGATTATGCGCCATACAACCCGGGATGCGAAGCCGGCTTGCCTGTCATGGCGGCGGCTGTGCAGAATTGCCGCCAACGCATATCAGCACATGAAACGATGGGGGAAATCATGACCACACGCGAAGAATTACGTCAAAAGGGCACTGCTATCCGCGAAAAGCTCGGTTTTGTCGGCACCAGCAACATCGGCACGCTCGCACCCGGGCTGGAACAGCTGACGGAGGAAATGGTGTTCGGGTCGGTCTGGGCCCGACCGCATCTGGCGCTGGAAGACCGAATGCTGGCGGTGCTCGCCGCGCTGATGTCGCAGCAGCGGTTGCCCCAGCTGAAACGCTATATCTCCGGAGCGCTGAATATCGGCGTACCGGCGCGGACGATCCAGGAAGTCTTCGTCCATTGCGCGCTGTATAACGGGTTCCCGGCGATGCTGAACGCGCTGACCATGGCAAAGGAGGTTTTCGAGGAAGCCGGCGTTGTGGTTCCGGAAACCGAAATGCCGGATCTCGACGCCGACGCGCTGATGGATCTCGGTGTCGAAACCATGAACAAACTGCATGGCGAACGGGCGCAGAAAGGTTATGCCGCCCCGGACAACCCGGTGACGTCCGAGCTGTATCCCACGGCCATTGCCTATGGATACGGGGAGATCTGGGGCCGGCCGGACCTGGACCACCGGCAGCGCGGGATCTGCGCGGTCGCCGCCTTCACCGCCATCGACCACCTGCCGCAGGTCGCCAAATTCGGGCAGGCGGCGATGAATACGGGGGTCACGAAACAGCAGGTGATCGAAACGATCATCCAGACCGGGCCCTATACCGGTTTTCCGCGCGCGTTGAACGCGCTGGTCGCGTTCAGCGAAGCAGTGGGCTGAAACCGCAACTGTCTATAAGCTGCGCGGCAACAATTCAGTTTTCAGGAGCAGGCATGTTTTACGATGACCCCAAAAAACACAATTTACGGCACAACCCGTTCAAGGCACTGGTCGCACCGCGCCCGATCGCCTGGGTCAGCAGCATGGACGGCAACGGTTTGTTGAACCTGGCGCCGTTCAGCTATTTCAACGCGGTGGCAGATACGCCACCGATGATTTTCTTCTCGCCAAACGGCCCCCGGCCCAAGGGGGGGATGAAGGATACACTGAACAATATCGAGGAAACCAACGAGTTCGTCGTCAATTTGTGCAGCTGGGAGCTGCGCGACGCGATGAACAAATCCTCGGCACATGTCGACCCTGATGTCGATGAATTCGCGCTGGCGGGGGTGACGCCGGCCGACTGCGTCCATGTGAAGGTGCCGCGCGTTAAGGAAGCGCCGGCCAGCCTGGAATGCCGATTCCTGACCCGGATCAGCATGCCGAGTTCGAATGCAACCTCGCGCAACAATATGATCATCGGCGAGGTAGTCGGCGTCCATATCGACGACCGGATCATCGAGGACGGGATGGTCAACACCGCCGCCTATCACCCGCTGGCGCGGCACGGCTACATGGATTACAGCGCGACCGAAACGGTCTTCGCCATGCAGCGGCCCGAAGTTTGAGCGATGCGCCCCGCGCGGCGCCCGCTTCGGCGGCGCGCGGGATTGCCTATATGATCGCCGGCACGATGATGCTGACGTCACAGGACGCGGTCTCCAAATGGCTGACCAGCGATTATCGCTTCGGCGAAATTTTCTTTTACCGGGGAATCTGGGCCTATCTGCCGGTGGCGGGCCGGGGGACTGGTCACGCTGCGCAGCCGCGCGCCGGGCGTGAATATCATCCGGGGGCTGCTGAACACTGCTGCCGGCGCGCTGATCATTTCCGCACTGGCGCTGCTGCCCATCGCGGATGTGTTTGCCATTGTCTTTCTCAGCCCGCTGATCGTCACGGCGCTGTCACCATGGTTGCTGGGCGAAACGGTTGGCTGGCGCCGATGGAGCGCGGTTTCCGTGGGCTTCGCCGGCGTGCTGGTGATGACCCGGCCGGGGGGCGAGGGTATCGGCTGGCTGGTGGTGCTGCCACTTGGCGTCGCGGTGGTGATGGCCCTGCGCGATATCCTGACCCGGCGGCTGGGTGCGCATGATTCAACCGAAACCATCCTGTTCTATACGGTTTCGGTCACGGTGGGGTTTGGCGCGCTGACGATGCTGTGGACGGGCACGACCATGCCGACGCCGGAACACTGGGCGATCTTCATGGTGGCGGGGCTGATCAACGGGGCGGCGCATTTCCTGACCATCCGCGCGTTCCAGTTGGTCGCGGCGGCGGTCGTGTCGCCGTTCAAATACCTGTCGATTGTCTGGGCGGCAGTGATCGGATTCTTCGTCTGGGGCGATGTGCCCGATGCCTATATGATCACCGGCGCGTCGCTGGTGGTCGGCAGCGGGCTGTATACGCTCCACCGGGAAACCCGTCGCCGGAAGCTGGCCTAGCTCCGGTCCGGAAGACCGGATCGGGGCCTGTTCTCAGGTGCCGCAAGCCGTCGTCGCCGGTCCGGAAGACCGGCTCGGGGCTTGCTTATATTTCGCCCTGTTCCTCGGCACGGCTTGCCAGCACGGCCCGGTTATAGGCCGATATGACGTCCAATTGATGGACGAAACCGACGACCCGCATGACATACCGGTCGGTCACGACCGCAATATGTTCTTCATGGACGGAATCCATCAGTGCGATGGCCTTGTCCAAGGTGTCTTCGGGGACCAGTGTCGGTGGATTGCGTCGCGCGACATCCTGCGCCGTCAGATGGATGTCATACGACGTGTCGAACGCCGACTCACCAAGATCATGCAGCGTGATCGTCCCCTGCAGGATGCCCATCCCGTCGACCACGAAGATTTCGCCGTAATACGATTCCTGCAAGGCATGGCGAACGTCATTCATGGAGGCTGCGGGGGCAACCGTTTCATATTCGTTTTTCATCACCGTATCGATGCTGATCGAACGCAGCAGGTTATGTTCCCGGCCCCCCTTGACGTCCAGCCCGCGCTCCGCCAGCTGCCAGGTAAAAAAGGAATTCTTTAAAGCTACTTCAAAATCAGGGATGCCGTAACCGTGGCGATCATGACGGCAATGGTGATGGCATAATTATTGGTCAACTCAAAGATCATCAGGATGGTCGATATGGGCGCGCCCAATACGGCGCCGGCGACCGCGCCCATACCAACGATCGTGTAGGCGCCATTGCCGGACGACAGTTCGGGAAACATCTGCGTCGCGATCACGCCGAAGGCACCGCCCAGCATCGCGCCCAGATACAGCGACGGCGAAAACACTCCGCCGCCGAACCCGAATGCAAACGTGATCGCGGTTGCCGCCGTCTTGGCAACCAGCAGGCTGATCAGCAGCCACAATCCCATGCGTTCCTGGATGGCCGCGTCGGTGGCTTCATAACCGACACCCAGAACATGCGGAAAAGCCAGCGCGATAATTCCGACAAGCAGCCCGCCGCAGGCCGGGCGCAACCAGATCGGGATATTGGCTTTCTTCACGATCTTCTGGGTAAAATCGATGGAACGCATGAAGATGATCGCCATGATTGCGCTGATCAGGCCAAGCAGCGCAAAGGCGGGAAATTCAAGAAACGAAACGACATGGTATTCCCGGATCAGAAAAGCCGGGAAATCGCCAAAATACATGCGGCTGACAATCGTGCCGGTCACGGAGGCGATAACGATGGGCGCGAACGCTTTCAGCGCGTAATGGCCGATGACGACTTCCAGTGCAAAGAAGACGCCGGCGATCGGCGCGTTGAACGATGCCGCGACGGCGGCCGCGACCCCGCATCCCAGCAGGGTCCGGGCCAGCGCCCGACCGAGGTGCAGCTTGTCCGCGACAAAGGCGCTCAAGGTAGCGCCAAGATGCACCACCGGCCCCTCGCGGCCTGCCGATCCGCCGCTGCCGAGCGTTACAGCGCTGATCAGGGCGGAAACAAGACCGCTGCGCAGGTTCATTTCGGCGTTCCGTAACGTGGCCGCCTCGATCACATCCGCAACCGCATGCACCCGCTGCCCCGGCATCGCGAAACGAAGCAACAGGCCGACAACAAGCCCGCCGCCAATCGTCGACAACAGAATCCGCCACCAGGGCAATTGACCCGCCAGGGTAAAAACGGATTCGGAATCGAAGCCGAGCGCAATTTCCTGGGCCAGGGAAATGCCTTCACGAAAGACAATAGCCCCCCCGCCGCCGAGGAGGCCCACAACAGCCGCCAGGATCGTCAGAATGATCTGCTCGTTCTTGACCATGCGGCCAAGACGCTGCAGCGGTTTTTCCAAGGGTGAAAATTTCAAAGTCTTGCCATGAAAATAGCGCTTTCGGCTATCGCATGTGCATTAAGACAAAGATTCGGTCGCACGGCAACGCGTACGGGTATTCAGGCGTACGTTAACCTTCGAGCTCCGCCTGTTCCAGTTCCTGCTCGGTGACCACACGATTCCGACCCGTCGCCTTGGCGTGATACAGGCCCTGGTCGGCACGCTGGATCAGGTCGGGCACCGGTTCACCCGGCTTGAAAACGGCAACGCCCATGGACATGGTGATATTACCGAAATCCTCGCCGGTCGCTTTCTTGCGGATTCGTTTGGACGCAACGGTATTGCGGATCTTTTCCGCAAATTCCTGCGCCCAGGCGATATCCACCTTCGGCATCACGATGGCGAATTCCTCGCCGCCATACCGCGCCGGCGTAATATTTTTTGTATCCTTGGTTTCCTGCCGCAGAATCATGCCGACAAGTTTCAGGACCTGGTCCCCGACCTGGTGACCGTAATTGTCGTTAAATTTCTTGAAGTGGTCGATATCACCCAGCATCAGGCACAGGCTGTCACCTGATTCCAGCGATTCAGCCACTTCCTGGCGCAGGCATACGTCGAAAAACTTGCGGTTGGCGATGCCCGTCAGAGCATCCGTCATGGCCTCCTTCTGCGAATTTTCCAGATTCTGACGGAGAACCTGGATCTCGCCAGAGGACTTTTCGAGGCGGCCTTTCAGCAGCGCGTTCTGGGCCTGCATATCCTTGGTATCGACCACCAGCGATTCAACGGCGCGGCGCAACCCGTCAAGGTCGCCGGCGCGCGCCATGTTCCCCAGGTTGTTTTCCAGTGATTCGCTGTAGTAGTCGACACCGTTGCTGGCCTCGTTCAGGAAGCCGAGAACGGTTCCCATCGATTTTTCAATCTCCTGCCCCGCGGTAACAACGGCCGCTGCAGCGTCGTTATTCAAACAGTACTCATCGTACAGGGACTGATTCTGTTCCAGGGTAAAGGGCTGTTTGTTCGAAACCAGGATGTCCAGAGTCTTGCTGAGCTTGTCGTTCCGACCGCTGACATGCGTATACCAGATCTCAAAATTTTCGGGAGTCTTGGCGACGTTGTGCTCCGACATGAGCGCCATCGCCGCCTCTGCATATTCCGCCGCCTGATCCAGACCGTCGCCATTTTTCATTGTTACTTCCACACCCAAGAATTATCCGCCGTAATTATACGGTAATAATAGTAACCAAGACGTTACGGACGCCATTGAATGATGACGTTTTTAGCGCAACAGCGATCCTAAATCTGCTTTTTTCGCCGGATACCTATTGTTCTGCCTGCTTTTTCGGGTAAATCTAGGAGAC
>CAXBEC010000227.1:0-5590 GCA_963974145.1 uncultured Alphaproteobacteria bacterium
CCCCCAGCCGTTAGAAGGCAGGAAGGTATGCCGGATTCAACCCATGACGATCAGGATGTCGTCGAGATCAAATCCCGGGTCGATGACAAGGCGATCGCGGCGATGGCCATTGGTAAGGCCGCGGCGGCGGAGCATCGGTTGTACAATCTGTCGCGTCTCGTTTCCGCCTGGATCTGGGAAACCGATGCGGAATTTCAGCTGACCAATGTATCGCATCGTATCTTCGAAATCCTGGGCATTCACCCGCAGGAACTGATTGGCCGTCGCCTCGGCGAAATCGGATCGTTCATCACGCTTGAGGATTTTCCCGAGGGCGGCGAGAGCCAGTCCACCTTCCGCGACGTCTTCTTCGAGGCAGCCGCCCGGAATGGCCAGAAACACCTTTTCCTGATCAGCGGGTTGCCGGTCTATGATCAGGATACCGGCGCCTTCCAGGGCATGCAGGGTATTGCCGAAGACGTCACCCGCCACCCCCGTGCCGATGCCGAGTTCGAGAAACTGTTTGCCGCACTGGAAGACAGCCTGATCATGGTCATGATCGCCAATTCGGAAGGTGAAATCGAATATGCCAATGCCAAGTTCCAGGAAGCGACCGGTTACAATCTGGACGACCTGAAACAGATTTCGCCCGAAACGCTGATAGAAGCCGCGAAGGCGAAAAACGAGGAGCGCTGGGAAACGCTGCGCGACGGCAATGAATGGCGTGGCGAGACCTATTACCGGCGCAAGAACGGCGCGCTGTTTCCTGTCATTGAGACGATATCGCCCATCCCTTCGCCCGATGACGGCATCGATCGCATTCTTTGGGTCGTCGAAGACGAAACCGCGCAGCGCGTATACCGAAAGCACCTGTCACCACGCACCGCTCCCGAACTGTTCACTGACATGCCGAGCCGGATCAAGAACGCCGTGTTCCTGGTGCTTTCCAGCGACAATTGCCTGATTACCAAGCTGCAGATGGAAAACCTGGCGCTTGATGATGCGCTGAACCGCCTGCCCATCGGTGTTATCGTCGCCGACGCGTTCAGCCGGCCGATCCGTATGAACCGGGCGGCGCAGGAAATCCTGGACATGGACGACGGCCTCTCGCTCGGCCGGGACGGGTTACAGGGCAGTGTTGACGGCAAGACTGTCCGGATGCGCGATATCATCTGGCGCACAGGCCGCGAAGCCAATTCGAAAAACAAGGCGGAAGCCACCGGCGCCGTCGCATTGGAGCGGCCATCCGGTTACCGCCCCTTATCGGTCGTTGTTACGCCACTGCGCAGTGAGTCGCATTACTTCGACAAGGACCGGCCGGCCGCACTGATATTTGTCAGCGATCCGGAGTCCCACCCCGATATTGACGAAAACCGCCTGAGCCGCCTGTATGGTCTGACCCGGGCCGAATCACGCCTGGCCGTCCTGCTGGCACAGGACCTGAGCCTTTCCGACGCCGCGGACGAATTATCGGTCAGCCAGCATACAGTCCGCACCCACGTCAAACGTATCTTTTCGAAGACAACCACCGAACGACAGTCAGGCCTTATCCGTCTGTTGCTCAGTGGCCCCGCCCAGGTCCGAAAAGACTAAACACCTCCCAGGCACTCCTTCCCGCGCGATTGCTTGACATGCGCGTGCAGGCGATGGCTTCCTTCTGCTGGTATTTGACAGCAAAAAACGGGACATCGCCTCATGAGCGGCAAACACGACCTTGATCCGCAAGGCCTGGCGCGGGCTTTTGGCCTCGACAGGCTGGCAGACGGCTATCCGGACGATATAGCGAATGCCGCAAATTTCGCGAAATCGCTCGCCGAGAGCCTGCCGCGCGACCTGAACGCTGCGGACGAACCCGCACATGTCTTTCGTGCCGATTTGAAAAAACCGGAACAGGGTTCAGCATCGTGACCGGCTTCGAACAGCTTTCGATTGCCGCCGCGTCGAAAAAAATACGCAGCGGCGACATATCACCGGTCGAATACACAAGGGCGTTGCTGGACCGGATCGAAACCCATGACGGCAGGATCAATGCCTTCATCCGGGTCATGCCCGATGCCGCGATGGCCGCTGCCCGAACGGCGGAAGCGGAAATCGCCGCCGGCAACTGGCGCGGCCCGATGCATGGTGTGCCTTATGCACTGAAGGACATAATCGACGTGGCGGGCGTGCCGACGACATGCCATTCGAAAATCCTGGCGGACAACATCGCTGCGACCGACGCCGAAGTCAGCCGGCGACTGAAAGATGCCGGCGGTATCCTGCTCGGCAAGACGTCGACCCATGAATTCGCCATCGGGGGCCCCTCGTTCGACCTGCCCTGGCCACCGGCGCGCAACCCCTGGAACCCGGATCATTTTACCGGCGGTTCCTCAAGCGGTTCCGGCGCCGCCCTCGCCGCCGGTTTCGTGCCCGCGGCGCTGGGAACCGATACCGGCGGGTCGGTCCGCAACCCCGCATCGTTCTGTGGCATCACCGGCATGAAGGGTACCTACGGACGGGTCAGCCGGCGCGGGGTCTTCCCGCTGTCCTTCTCATTGGATCATGTCGGGCCGATGACCCGCGGCGTCGAAGACAATGCGATACTGATGAACGTGATTGCCGGCCATGACCCTGCGGACCCGGGCAGCGCTGCCGAAAAAGCAACGGATTTTACCGCGCTGCTGGGGCAGGATATCACGGGCATGCGGATCGGCGTCATCCGGCATTTTTATAACCGCGACCTGGAAGCGGACCCGGAAATGGCGCAGGGCATCGAACGCGCCATTGACGTGCTGCGCGGGCTGGGCGCGGATATCAGCGAGATTACACTTTCGCCGCTGAAGGAATACGCAGCGGCAAACCGAATCATCCTGCTGTCGGAAGCCTTCGCGTTGCATGAAAAATGGTTCCGCGAGCGACCGCAGGATTACGGTGAACTGACACGCAAACGGGTCATCGGCGGCGCGTTCATCCGAGGCGCGGATTATGTAAACGCAACACGCGTCAAGGCGCGTCTCGTCCGCGAACTGGCCGAAGCCATGGAGGCGGTCGATGTCGCGGTTACGGCGTCGAGCATGGATCCGCCCGGCCGGCTTGATGATCCGGACGGCCTGGAGGTGAATTACGGGCGGCAGGCGCGCGCCCCTTTCAACCTGACCGGTGTGCCCGCAATAGCCGTCCCGACCGGGCTGTCGAATTCCGGATTGCCGCTGTCGATGCAAATTGTCGGTAAACCGTTCGACGAAGCCAGGGTCTATCAGGTCGCCCATGCTTATGAACAGGCAACCGGTTTTGGCGCGCAAATACCCAACCTCGACGGAAAGTAACCGCCCCCATGCCCGAATTACTGCTGGAATCACTCGCTGATATCGCCGCCGCATTACGGGACGGAAAAACGACCGCTGCCACCCTTGCCGAGGAAGCGAACGCCAATAATGCCAGCCGGGGCAACCCACTGGACGCATACAAGACCCGCGACCCGTCGCAGTTCCTGGCCGAGGCGCGGGTTGCGGATGCGGCCTTTGCCGCCGGGCTCGATTTCGGCCCGCTGCAGGGAATTCCGGTTTCGGTGAAGGACCTTTACGGCGTTGCCGGCTATCCGACATTTGCCGGCACGCCGGCGGCCCTGCCGCAGGAATGGACCGCCGAAGGACCGGTTGTTCGCGCCCTGCGCCATTCGCTGGCAGCGATTTCCGGCAAGACCCATACGGTAGAATTCGCGTT
Organism: uncultured Alphaproteobacteria bacterium; assembly: GCA_963974145.1. Taxonomy (GTDB): domain Bacteria; phylum Pseudomonadota; class Alphaproteobacteria; order UBA8366; genus MarineAlpha4-Bin1. The sequence goes on from CAXBEC010000227.1 coordinate 3,682, forward strand.
TGGCGGGCTCGGTACGAACGCGCATTGGGGGACGCCGCGAAATCCCTGGGACGCGGATTCACACCGCGTACCCGGCGGGTCGAGCGCCGGCGCCGGCATCTCCCTGTGCGAAGGATCCGCCATTATTGCGCTGGGCAGTGACACGGCAGGTTCGGTGCGCGTACCGGCCAGTTTTACAGGCGCCGTTGGCGTCAAAACGAGTTTCGGACGCTGGTCGGTCGACGGTGTCGTCCCGTTGAGCCCCAGCCTCGACACCACCGGCTTTCTGGCGCGAACCGTCGAGGACGCTATCCTGGCTTTCGCAGCTATCGACCCGGTGACCTCCGTGCCGGCGGCTGCGTTGCTGGCGGGGCTCGGCGAACTGGGTGTCGCGGATATCCGGATTGGGCTTTGCGCCAGGCATTTCGAAGATTGCAGCCCCGGTGTCGCCGAAGGTGTACAGGCAGCCCTGGACGAACTCGCCGCCGCCGGCGCACATATCGTCGATATCGACCTGCCGGAAGTGACGGAGGCAGAGGAGATCTTCATGCGTGGCGGGCTGGCCGCGCCTGAATTCGCCGCCTTCATCAACAATGAAATGCTGTCCTGCAAGGCCACGCTGGACCCCAATGTCGCCGGGCGGTTTGCCAGCATGGAAGCGATTACCGCGATTGAATACCTGAAACGCCGAGACCGGCTGGCCTATCTGTCATCCTCCATGGATGACAGCCTGGCGGATATCGACGTCCTGGTCGGTCCGACTGTGCCAATCACGCCGCCGCGGCTGACGGAGGTTGCTACACCGGATGACTACCGGGCCCATAACCTGCCGGCCCTGCGCAATACGCAGACCGCCAACCTGCTGTCGCTGTCAGCCGTCACGATTCCGGTTTCGCTCGATGCCGCAGGGATGCCGGTCGGCCTGCAGGTCATGGCGCCGCTTAACGAAGATGAACGCGTCCTGGCCGTCGCACTGGCGTTCGAGCGCACGCTTGGCACCTGCCGGGACCGTCTCGGCACACCATCGATGTGCCGCTGAATTCTGTAACCTGTCCGGGAGCCCTTTGGTCTCGTAACCCCTCGGGATCTCCCACCCGGTGTCACGGGAATTGAGGTCGGTTTTTCCATGCTGTCGTGTTCAGAAATTCGGTTAACAGATTCACGATAATGCGGTGGAATTTCCCGGCGGCGTTAAATTTATTTTAGTCCATGGAATGTATCCTCTGGCCAAGAGACGATACAAAATGCAGGACGCACCCCGTGCAAAACTCTGAAGGCACTATCAAATCTGTCAAGTTCGAGCAGAAATTCTTTACATCGGTCGAGGGGTCCTATTTCCGTAAATCGCCCATGACGGAAGAGCCCGTCTTTATCCTTAATCTGGGAGGTGAGGAAATCACCCTTCCGATCAGGGGAATCTGTCGGGAATTCGATATCAGGGAAGATACCCCGGACCATGTGATGCTGGAGATGGTGGCGTCGGGCCTGGACTACGTCAAGATGCTGATGCCTGGCGATGATTTTCCCAAGGAATTGCTGACCGGTGAGGCGTCCTGGGACGTCAGCGAGCAGCACAGAACCATCGCGAAACAACGCATTTGCATGCAACTCGTATCCTGGGTCTCGGGCGACGAGAACCTGATCACCGACCCGGACGAACTGATCCAGATCGCCGAGGACCCCGCGACAAAGGAAAAGATAAATTCCGCTTTCGAACAGGCGGCCGCATCGCTGGACAACCCGAACGCCAGCAAGGACATGGTCGTCGACCTTATCGAGGAACTGGCCGCAGAACTGGCCTATATCGAAACACTGCGTGAACAGTTCCGGAACGTGTTGTCCATGGAGTCGAAGGTAAAGCGTGTCCGGCATGCTTCTGCCAAACAGCGCAGCCTGCTCGACAACGCCACGTCGGTTGCCAAACTGATGG
>CAXBEC010000228.1:0-5554 GCA_963974145.1 uncultured Alphaproteobacteria bacterium
GCGGCATGAACGGTGCGCCGAAACAGGTCGAGAACGTCGCCTGCGGTTCGGTGACCCCACGTTCGGTGCCCGCGACGCGCGCGGTGTAGCCCGACAGGAAATGGTACATCGCCTGGTCGGCCGAAAGCCGGCTGATCGGCGGCAGGACACCGAAGGCATCCGCGGTCAGCATCACCACATTGGCCGGCTGGCCGCCCTTGCCGCTTTCCACGATGTTGTCGATGAAATCGATCGGATAGGACGCGCGGGAATTTTCCGCGAGGCTGCCATCGTCGAAATTCGGCACGCGGGTATGCGGATCCAGTACGACATTTTCCAGCACGGTGCCGAAGCGTTTCGTGGTGGCGTAGATTTCCGGTTCCATTTCCTGCGACAGGTTGATGACCTTGGCGTAACAGCCGCCCTCGAAGTTGAAGACGCCGTTGTCACACCAGCCATGCTCGTCATCGCCAATCAGCGCGCGGCTGCCGTCCGCCGACAGGGTCGTCTTGCCGGTACCGGACAGGCCGAAGAAGATGCTGGTCGTGCCGTCTTCACCCTGGTTGGCGGAACAATGCATCGGCAATACGCCGCGTTCCGGCAGGATGTAGTTCAGATAGCTGAAGACCGATTTCTTGATTTCGCCGGCATAGCGTGTGCCGCCGATCAGAACCATCTGCCGTTCGAAGTTCATCAGGATGAAGGCTTCGGAATTCACGCCGTCGGCTTCGCCGGCGGCCTGCATCATCGGCGCATGCATGATGGTCAGTTCCGGCACGAAACCCTGGCGTTCGGCGTCGGGAACCTCGATGAACATGTTGCGGGCAAACAGGCTGTGCCAGGGGCTGTCCGTGATGACGCGGACCGACAGGCGATAGCCCTGGTCGGCGCCGGCATAGAGATCCTGCACATACAGGTCGCGGTTCTGGTAATAGGCCAGCATCTTCGCTTCCATCGCGTCGAAGCGTTCCGGCGACATGGGCTTGTTGACCGGTCCCCACCAGATGTTGTCGTGGCTCGCCGGTGAGTCGACGATGAACTTGTCATTGGCCGACCGACCCGTGTACTTGCCGGTATTGACCGATAATGCGCCGCCCTCCGAGACGGTGCCGAGACCCAGACGGATCGTCGCTTCATAAAGGGCTTCCGCCCCCTGATTCCAATAGCTGTTCGCGCTATTGATGACGCCATGTTTGTCCAGCCCGTACTTGCTGATATGTGGCACGTATGGTTCCTCCGAACGACCGGTGATTAAAAAAAAGAACTCTCCCCCGCATCCCGGCTGGAATGCGACTTCATCGAAAATCCCCGATATTGCAATACCGGAAGACCCCCAAATGCGTTACGAAATCAGTTGGCGGAGGATATCGACCGCTTAGCGCGGAAATCAACCGTCTTGGCGGCGATTGTTACATATTTACGACGTGGCGGATTGCCGCGCCCGCTTCGCCAGTCCCGCCAGGGCAAGCCGGGCCTCGTCCGCGTTGTGGACCGGATTGTCGAATGGCAGGCGCGCCGAAAATTCTTTGCACGTTAAATCAATGCCTTCCGGGTCAATGCCGGTCATTTTCCAGCCATCGCCCGCGCATCCCAGCAGTACCCTGGCATAGAGGCCGATCGCATCGCCATGGTCGCTATTCATATGCGTCACGATATCGGCTTCCCGGTGTTCCAGATCGACTGCCGAGGCGGTATCGAACAACAATGTATCCGCCGTAATCCAGTCGATTCGGCCAAATCCCGCAACAAGATGCGCCCGCTCCACCTTGATCGCGTAAAAGGCGAAATCACCAAAGCCGGCATAAAGGGAAGCCCCCGGATGCCTGGCAAGGTACCTGTCGCGCAATATGGCGCTGTCGGTGATGGTGGCGCGGCCCTGGATGGAAACGCGCGGCCCGGTCAGCGGGTCATCATATCCCGCTGTACCGTCAAACAGCAGGGAGACGCGGGAATCCGCAGCGATATTCTTCGTGTGCTCCGCCAGGCCGGAAATCAGCAGGACCGGCGATGCGTCATGGGCCGCTGCGGTCAGCACCAGCGAGGCATAGGGCTCGCCATCGGTACCCCGCATCCGGGTCGCCAGGGTCGCGCGATCCGTGCGGCGGATCAGGTCGCGCGCCGTATCGCCCGGAGGCGCAATTTTTTCGTCGTCAGGCATGCGCGTCAGTCGGCGTTTATGGGGACGCCGTATTCCTGTTTCGACCGGCGGATGGCCAGCGCCGATTTGACCTGGCTGACATTGGGGGCGGCGGTCAGTTGCGAGGTCAGGAAGCGGTTATAGGCATCCCAGTCATGGGCGACGATTTTCAGCAGGAAATCGATCTCCCCGGCCAGCATGTGGCATTCGCGCACGGCCGGCCAGCCGGAAACCAGCTTTTCGAAGGCGACAAGGTCCGATTCGGCCTGGCGGGTCAGTCCGACCTGCGCAAAGACGATGACGCCGAAGCCCAGCATTTCAGGGTCGATATCGGCGTGATAGCCGTGGATATAGCCGGCTTCCTCCAGCGCACGGACACGGCGCAGGCAGGGCGGTGCGGAAATACCCGCCCGGCGCGCCAGTTCCACATTGGTCATGCGCCCGTTTTCCTGAAGATCGCGGAGAATCCGGCGATCAATTCGGTCGAGCTTGACCTGACTCATGGCTGATCCTGACGCGGCGGCTGATGATGATTGAGCGGGTAATAATATTACAAAAATGCGCAAGCCGCGCAAGGGACGCCGCGCAGGCCGCTTGCCCGGAATCCTCCCGGTCGGCATATTGGCGCGAATGCCAGACCCGCTCCCTGAACCGCTCCGGAAAGGCGTGCAACTCCCGATGTCCGAGAAAACCGCCTGGGTCCTGACCGAGGGCATGGCCGGCATGGTCACGCAGGCGGTCGGGCTTGCCGAAGCCGTCGGCCTGCCCTTTGCCGAAAAGACCGTGGCACTGCAGGCGCCTTGGCGCTGGCTGCCGCCGCGATTCTGGCCGCCCGGCATTCTGGGGATCGCAGGCAATGACGATACGCTGTCGCCGCCCTGGCCCGAGCTGGTTGTTTCCTGCGGCCGCAAGGCAATCGGACCGGCACGGGAGATAAAGCGGCGCAACGACGGCCGGACCTTTATTGTTCATGTGCAGAACCCGCATGTGTCCCCGCAGGCCTTCGATGCCATCGTTGTGGCGAGCCATGACCGGTTTGCCGGCTCCAATGTCATTGAAACGAGGGGCGCATTGCATCGCGTCACGCCGGAGCGGCTGCGTCAGGCCGGGGCGGAATACGCCGCGGCGCTGGCCGGATTGCCGCGACCGTTTACCACCGTACTGGTCGGCGGGCCGAACGCCGTGTACCGGGTGACGCCCGATGTCATGGCGGACTTCGCCGAACGGCTTGCCGCGTTTTCGCGCGATATTGGCGGCACGCTGCTGGTCACGCCATCGCGGCGGACCGGCGCCGAAAATGAGGCCGTATTGCGGGAAACGCTGCAGGGTACCGGTGCGGTGATCTGGGATGGTGCCGGCGGCAATCCCTATTTCGGGTATCTGGCGCATGCCGATCAGATTATCGCCACCTGCGATTCCGTCAGTATGGTTTCGGAGGCCTGCGCGACCGGAAAGCCGGTTTACGTATACGACCTGCCTGGCGGCAGCGCGAAGTTCCGCCGGTTTCACGATATGCTGCGCCATGACGGGATCACCCGTCCATTCACCGGTGCGGTTGTCGACTGGTCCTACGCGCCCTTCGATGAAACCGCCCGTGTCGGACAGGAAATCCGCCGCCGCATGGGCCTGCCCGATCCGAACCTGAATCGCTGACCGGGTCCAGCGGCGTTTGGACGCGGAAGCCGGTTGGTAATTGCCAAGATTCCGCGCAGTCCCTATACCTGCAGGACGCTGGCTTCGCGCCGGTTTCCTGAACATGGCCGCGGTTTTGCGGTCGCAACTGGCGGTCTCATGGCGCTCGATATCGATACATTCAGCAACGTCTCCGGCGGGTTCAGCTTTTTCAAGGCGCTGGGCCATCCGCTGGCGGCGCCGAAATTCCGCGATATGCTGGCAGATCTCGCTGGTTCGGGGCCGGTTGCCGTTTACGATCCACTGGGCCATGCCGCGGCTTTCGCCTCCCTGCACGATGTCGATGCGCTGACAATCGCCGGCGTCTTTGTGCAGGACCTGGAAGCGATCGGTCAGCCGGTTATCGGGCACACCGCCGAACCGGTGACCCTGCTGCCGGACAGCGGGGCGACGCGGGTTCTGGTGCTGGCCTTCGACGCCGACCGGCTGATCGCGCAGATCGGGCACCTGCTGCCGAAGGGCGCCCGGGTCGTGAGTCTCGACGCCGGCCGGCTCGATGACGACATGGTCACCAGCCCGCGGCATTATCTGGACCCGATCAATTTCGCGACGAATTTTGCCTTTTTCCGGGATGGCGATGGCCATCACACGCGGCTGGTAACGGCGAATTACTGGGGCGGTTACGGCGCGAAGAATACGAAGTTCTGGTTCTGCCTGCTGGATTCCAGTGGCCAGGCCCTGGCCGACTGGTGGCTGGATGCGCCGGCGGCCAACGGGCTGATCGTTGTGGATAGTCAGGACATCCGGCAGCGGTTCAATCTTGCCGGGTTCACGGGACAGTTGTTCATCCACGTGGTCGGCGGCGCCGGGCATGATGTCGTCAAATACGCGCTCGATACCTATGGCGATGCGGATTCGGTGCTGTCCTGCACCCATGACGCCAATGCATGGCCATCGGATCTCTATGCAGGCCTGCCGGCGCCGGATGCGGGCGAGCAGGTTGTCTTGTGGATTCAGAACAGTCATCCCTGTTCGATCCCGGCAGGGTCTGTCGGCCTGAACGTCATGGGCGGTGACCGGGTTGCATGGCTTGACCGCGACATTCCCCCGTTCGGCAGTTACGCGCTGGATGTTGCGGCGCTGCTGCCGGACGTGCGCTGGCCGGCGCAGATTGAAATCCAGGCGGGCAAGTATTTCGTGCGCCCCCGGTATGAAGTGGTTACGCAATCCGGCCGTCGCCGCATATCGCATCCCAATGTGGAGCGTGTCGACCTGCAGCCCGACCCGCGTATTCCCGAACTGGGCAATCTGCTCGGCAAGGGGTTCATCCTGCCCGCCCCGATCCTGCCGCTGGACCGCTTTTCCTCCTGCGTGCTGCCGACGCCGATGTCGACGGCGCAGGACAGTCTTCCCGTGGCGGCGATCATATATGATTCCGGCGGCCGCGAGGTGGCGCGGCATGATTTCGGCAACCTGCCGCGCGACCATGAATCGCTGTTCAAAATCGACACGGCGCTGTCCCGCAAAAACGAATTGCCGGATGGTTACGGACATATCGAACTTGTTTACGATTTCGCCCAAGGCGGCACAGCCGATGGCTGGCTGCACGGATTGTTCCGCTACACGGACCGTGCGTCCGGCCATGCGGCGGATACCAGTTTCGGCGCGCATGTCTTCAATACGGTACTGACCTATCGTAACGAGCCGCAATCCTATGCGGGGCCGGCACCCGGCCTCAGCACGCGGCTCTTCCTGCGCCTCGGACCGCCGCCACTGGACACGATTTGTCATCTGGTCTACCCCGCA
>CAXBEC010000229.1:0-5512 GCA_963974145.1 uncultured Alphaproteobacteria bacterium
CGATATCCGGCCGGGTAGCGACACATGATCATCGCCGTCGATGGTCCCGCCGCATCCGGCAAGGGGACACTCGCCCGCCGCCTGGCCGCCGAACTCGGCCTGGCATATCTGGATACCGGCAAGATATACCGCGCGGTGGGGTTCCGGGTACTTTCCGATGGCGGCAATCCCGCCGATCCGGAAACGGCGCTCGCCGCCGCCCGCGCCCTTGATGCATCCGTCCTGTCCGACCCGGCGCTTGCCGGGGATGATGCGGCCGAGGCGGCATCGAAAGTGGCCGCGATACCCGCTGTCCGTGATGCGCTGATGGCGTTCCAGCGGGACTTTGCCACCAGACCGCCCGGTGCGGTGCTGGACGGCCGGGATATCGGAACGGTGGTGTGTCCGGACGCCGATGTGAAGCTTTTTGTGACCGCCGATGTCGAAACCCGGGCCGAGCGACGACATAAAGAGTTGCTTGACAGGGGTGAGGCAAGTATATATGCGCGCGTTTTACAAGCGTTGGCGGACCGGGACTCGCGTGATCGCAGCCGGTCAACGGCGCCGATGAAAGCGGCAAACGACGCCATCATTGTCGACACGACCACGATGGATGCGGATGAGGCTTTTAATACGGCGATCAATATCGTCCGTTCCCGGACTCGTTGAAACTCTGCTTTCGCATGTGAAATCACGGCGCATGAACCTGCGCAGTATCGATCGATCAATTCGTAAAAGACCGCCGGATACAACCGGTTGGCCGGAATAAAATGAACGTTGGAAAGGATACGATTTAACCATGGCTCCTGAAACAGCCGAAGTTGTCAAAGAAAGTTTTGCTGATCTACTGAATGAAACGCTCGGGGATTCGAGCGGTCTCGAAGGCTCCGTCGTCAAGGGCACCATCATTGCCATCGAAAACGATTTCGCCCTGATCGATGCCGGCCTGAAGTCGGAAGGACGCATTTCACTCCGCGAATTCACCGGCGCCGGGATCGGCGAGGAGATCCGGGTCGGGGATGTTGTCGAAGTTTATCTCGAGCGGATGGAAAACCGGAACGGCGAAGCTGTTCTGTCCCGCGAAAAAGCACGGCGCGAGGAAGCCTGGGGTCTGCTGGAGCAGGCGTTCGAGGCGACCGAACGGGTCACGGGCACCATATTCGGCCGTGTTAAAGGCGGCTTCACCGTGGATCTGTCAGGCGCAGTGGCCTTCCTGCCAGGCAGCCAGGTCGATATTCGCCCCGTACGCGACATCACACCGCTGATGGGCAACCCGCAGCCGTTCCAGATTTTGAAAATGGATCGTGGCCGCGGCAATATCGTTGTCTCACGGCGTGCGGTTCTCGAAGAAAGCCGCGCCGAACAGCGTTCCGAACTCATCGCCAACCTCAAAGAGGGCCAGGTCCTCGAAGGTGTGGTCAAGAACATCACCGATTACGGTGCGTTCGTTGACCTGGGCGGTGTCGATGGGCTGCTGCATGTCACGGATATTGCGTGGCGGCGGATCAACCATCCTTCCGAAGCGCTGCAGATCGGCCAGACCGTCAAGGTCCAGGTCATCCGCTTCAATTCGGAAACCCAGCGTATCAGCCTCGGTATGAAGCAGCTGGAAGCCGATCCCTGGGACGGCGTGGCGGACAAATACCCGATCGGCACACGCTTTACCGGACGTATCACCAACATCACCGATTACGGCGCATTTGTGGAACTGGAGCCCGGCGTAGAAGGCCTGGTCCATGTTTCGGAAATGAGCTGGACCAAGAAGAACGTGCATCCGGGCAAGATCGTCTCCACCAGCCAGGCTGTGGACGTGATGGTTCTCGATGTCGACTCGAACAAGCGTCGCATCAGCCTCGGTCTCAAGCAGACCATGGCGAACCCCTGGGAAGACTTCCAGGAACGCTTCCCGACCGACAGCATCATCGAAGGCGAGGTCAAGAATATTACCGAATTCGGTATTTTCATCGGCCTTGCGGACGATATCGACGGCATGGTCCATCTGTCGGATATCGACTGGCAGCTGCCGGGCGAAGAAGCCATCAAGAAGTACGAGAAGGGCGATATCGTCAAAGCGAAGATTCTCGAAGTCGATGTCACCAAGGAACGTATCAGTCTCGGCATCAAGCAGCTGACCGACGACCCGATCGCCGGCAGTGCCGCCGACGTGAAGAAGGGCAGCATCGTGACCTGTACCGTTTCCGCCATTCAGGAAAACGGTATCGAAGTGACCGTCAACGAGGTTCTGCAGGGCTTTATCCGCCGGTCGGACCTGTCCCGCGACCGTTCGGAGCAACGCCCCGATCGTTTTGCCGTTGGCGACAAGATCGATGCACGGGTTACCTCGATCGACGCTTCGGGCCGCAAGCTGAGCCTTTCGGTCAAGGCGCGTGAAATCCAGGAAGAAAAGAAGGCGATGCAGGATTACGGCAGTTCCGATTCCGGCGCATCGCTTGGCGATATTCTTGGCGCGGCACTGCAGTCCCGGCGCGAGTCCGCCGCGGAAGATACCTCCGATGACGACGACGAAGGTTCCAAGGAAGAAGACAAGGCCTGACCTGAAACAGGCCTGATGGAAACCTGAACGGTATCAAGGGAAAAACCGCCCGATCCAGTTTGGATTGGTCCGGTTTTCCCCTGCCGTTTAAAAAAACGACAAAACCATTGATATTACTGGGACTATCGCTTGACGAACGAGCCACGCTTTGGCACGCTCTGTCCCTTGGGTCAGAGCGGAAAATCGTCGGCCTATAGTGAACAGGGAATGAAACAGAAACCGGCCCGCTTCAATAAGGTGCCGGCGAACCGAAGGGGAATTCGCTGCGATGACAAAGTCAGAGTTGATTGCACGCATCGCTGAGCTCAATCCGCATTTGTACCAAAGGGATGTTGAACGGATCGTTTCCACGATTTTCGAGGAAATTTCCGCCGCATTATCCCGTGGTGACCGGGTTGAGCTTCGTGGTTTTGGGGCATTTTCTATTAAATCCCGGGACTCGCGCGTTGGACGGAATCCACGAACCGGGGAGGCCGTTGAGGTCGTCTCCAAAACAGTGCCGTTCTTCAAGACGGGCAAGCAATTACGCGAACTCATTAATAACAGCTGAGGTCCGCTTTAAACCATGAAGGTTCTCAACTGGGCATTCGTGTTGGCCTTGACGGTCATTGCGGTGTGTTTTGCGTTGAGCAACGACCAGGTCACAGAGCTCGCATTATGGCCGTTTCCGTATACCAAGCCCGTGCCTGTATACGCCGCGGTTATGGGGGCGTTCGTTGTCGGCTTCTTTTGTGGCGGGATCGTTGTCTGGCTGGGGCGCATCACCGCACGGCGCAAGGAGCGGGCCAGGGCGCGACGCGACGTCCCCCCTGACCAGGAAGAAACACAGCGCAATCACCCGGATACAGCCGCGTCCGGGTCCACCGCCGTCATGACATCCACGCCAACCCTGCCCGCAACGGGGCGCTGAACGGCAAATTCCGGCGGCGCTATCCATGGCGGAACGCCCGGTGTAAGAATACGCCCGCATCGCCCCCGGAGGAATTATGAGCAAGCCTGCTGATCGAATTTACGTCGCGCTCGACACCACGAACGTCGACGAGGCCAAGGCTATGGCCCGGCGCCTGAAGGGCACCGTGGGCGGTGTGAAACTGGGCCTGGAGTATTTCACCGCGAATGGCGGCGCCGGCGTCCGCGCCGTGATGAGCGCAGGGCTGCCGCTGTTTCTGGATCTCAAATTCCACGATATCCCGAATACGGTTGCGGGCGCCATCCGCGCCGCGATCAGCCTGCGGCCGAAGATCGTCAACGTGCATGCCGCCGGCGGCCCGGAAATGATGCGTGCTGCGGCCGAGGCAGCGACCGAAGCGGCGAAGGCGCAAAACGCGCCACGACCGATGGTCATCGCGGTCACGGTTCTCACCAGCCTGGACGCCGGAGACCTGGAAGCCGTAGGCCAGGCCGGTCCGCCGGCCGATCAGGTCATCCGGCTTGCCAGGCTGACTCAGGAATGCGGCCTCGACGGTGTCGTCTGTTCACCAAAGGAAGTCGCCAGCGTACGGGCGGCCTGCGGTCCGGATTTCAAGCTTGTCGTGCCGGGCATCCGCCCGAACCTGAGCCTGTCGAACGATCAGAAGCGTACCGCCGGCCCCGCCGATGCGGTAAGCGCCGGTGCCGATATCCTGGTTATCGGACGCCCGATTACGCGCGCCCCGGACCCCGCGGCGGCTGCCCGGGCCATGGCGGCCGCGCTGGCCGGCGGCTGACTCCATGGGGGTTACCGCAAAAATCTGCGGGATCAACGACCCGGTAGCGATGCAGACAGCGGTTTCGGCGGGCGCAAGCCATGTCGGGCTGGTTTTCTCCCCGCCCAGTCCGCGCGCCGTTTCCCCGCAGGAAGCCGCCGCCCTTGCCACGCTGGTCCCCGGCCATATCATCCGGGTCGGGTTATTCGTCAACGCGACGGATGCCGCCATCGACACGGTCCTGGACGCGGCGCCGCTGGACATGCTGCAGCTGCATGGCGCCGAAACGCCGGCGCGCGTCATCGCGCTTAAACGGCGGACCGGGCTGAAGGTGATGAAGGCGATCCCCGTGGCGGCGGAAGAAGACCTTGCGCGCGCAGGCGCCTACCTGGCGGCGGCCGACTGGCTGCTGTTCGACGCCAAGCCGCCAAAAACCATGACGGACGCGCTGCCGGGCGGCAATGCCCTAAGTTTCGAATGGCGGCTGCTGGCCGGCCGCCGGTGGTCCCTGCCCTGGATGCTCGCCGGCGGGCTGGGCAGCGGCAATGCCGCCGAAGCGGTCAGGTTGTCCGGCCCCACGATCCTCGACACCTCGTCCGGCGTGGAGGATTCACCGGGAAAGAAGAACCCGGAAAAGATCCGCGCCTTCCTGGCGGCCGTTGCCGCCCTCTGACCCGCGCGAATTTCTGGTTCAGATGACCCCGGTCCTGTATTAATACCGCCTTATACGCGCGGAGAGAAAATGGAACAGCAGAACACATTTCGTAGCGGCCCGGACGAGTCCGGTCATTTCGGCATTTTCGGCGGACGGTTTGTCGCCGAAACCCTGATGCCCCTGATTCTGGAAGTCGAAAAAGCCTATGACGCGGCACGGAACGACCCCTCATTTCAGGCCGAAATCGATTATTACCTGAAGCATTATGTCGGCCGGCCCAGCCCGCTTTATTTTGCGCAGCGGCTGACCGAACATTTTGGCGGCGCGAAGGTGTATTTCAAACGCGACGAGTTGAACCACACCGGCGCGCACAAGATCAACAATACGATCGGCCAGATCCTGCTGGCGCGGCGCATGGGCAAGAAACGGATTATTGCCGAAACCGGCGCCGGTCAGCACGGCGTCGCGACGGCCACGGTTTGCGCGTTGTTCAACCTTCCCTGCGTCGTCTATATGGGCAAGACCGATATCGAACGGCAGAAACCGAATGTTTTCCGCATGCGGCTGCTGGGGGCCGAAATCGTACCCGTAACCAGCGGTACAGCCACGCTGAAGGACGCCATGAACGATGCCCTGCGG
>CAXBEC010000230.1:0-5501 GCA_963974145.1 uncultured Alphaproteobacteria bacterium
CAACCGGACCAATACCGGTTTCACCATGGCCGCGGTCCTGCCGATGGCCTATGCCGGTGAAAAACCGTTCCCGAAACCGATCGACAATGTCCGCGCGATCGGGTCGTTCATGACCAACGCCTTTCATGTGCTGGTGCGCAAGGATGCCGGCGTCACCTCCGTCGAGGAACTGCGCGGCAAGCCCTTTGCGACCCAGCCGATCGGCAATGTCACCACGCTGGCATTCCAGATCATGCTGCAGGCCTATGGCTTGTCCGAAGCGGATCTCAAGATTTCCCGCGGCGGGCAGAATTTCGGCGCCAACCAGTTGAAGGATCGCAAGGTCGCCGGCTTCACCGCCACGACCGGTTATCCCGCCGCTGCCTTCCTCGACGCGGCACAGACCATCGATTCGGTCTTCCTCGGCGTCAATGACAGCGCCCTGGCGAAGGTACAGGGGATTAACGGCGGGTTCGTGCGCTTCACCATCCCGGCCAATTTCTATAGCGGCCAGACCGAGCCGGTGAATACCATGGCGACCCAGTCGATGCTGATCACCAATACCGGCGTCACCGACGACGAGGCCTATTTCATCACCAAGACGATTGTCGAAAACCTTGAGGAGATCAAAAAGGTGCATGGTTCGGTCAAGCACCTCACCCCGGAATTCATGGCGAATCCGCCGGCGATCGAGCTGCACCCCGGCGCCAAGCGCTACTACATGGAAAAAGGCTACCTCTAAACCATAGCTGACGGGGCCGGCCACGCGCCGGCTCCGTCAGGCGCACCGTCGAAAACCTGATGGGGGGAACCACCGGGGTAAGGAAAACAGCGATGGATTCCGTGAGCGACGTGACGAAAGATTCCGTGGCAGACACCGTAAAGCGTTTCGGTTTCGCAAATTTTGTGGCGCTGGTCGCGTTCGCGATGTCCGCCTACCACCTCTCCATGGGTTACCTCGGCGAGCCCGTCGCGGAAATACACCGCCCCGCCCATGTGCTGTTCGCCCTGACCATCCTGTTCTGGGCCGCCCGGCGCAAGGGATCGCCGGGCCGCCGGAAACTGCAATTCGCAATCGACCTTGGCCTGTCGGGGCTGATGCTGGCGGCCTGCGGCTACCTGTTCGTGAACGCGCAATATGTCAGCGAACGAATGATCTACGTGACCCCGCTGAGCACGACGGAAATGGTCCTCGGCAGCGCGCTGATCCTGGTGGTGCTGGAAGCGGCCCGGCGGTCGGTCGGCAATGTCCTGGTCGGCGTCGGCGCGGTCTTCCTCATCTACACCCAGATCGGCCCCTGGCTGAGCGGCCCGTTCTGGCATAACGGCTACAGTGTCGAACAGGTCATCGAGCATATGTACCTGACCAATTACGGCATCTGGACGACCCCGATCGCGGTCACGGCAAGTTACGTATTCCTGTTTGTCCTGTTCGGATCGCTGCTGCTGTCCTCCGGCGCGGGCGATTTCTTCACCGACATGGCCAAGGCCCTGACCGGGCGCCAGGTCGGCGGCCCGGCGAAGACCGCCGTCATCGCCAGCGCCTTCATGGGCACGCTGACCGGCAGTTCCGCCGCCAATGTCGTGACCACCGGCTCCTTCACCATCCCCGCCATGAAACAGGCGGGGTATCGCGGCCATTTCGCCGCCGGGGTCGAAGCCTGCGCGTCCTGTGGCGGCCAGCTGACCCCGCCGATCATGGGATCCGCCGCCTTCATCATGATGGAATTCATCGGCGTATCCTATGTCGAGGTCATGAAGGTCGCGATCATTCCCGCGTTACTGTATTTCATCGCCTGTTTCGGCATGGTCGATCTGGAAGCCCGCCGCGCGGGACTGAAGCCCCTGCTGCGCGCCGATACACCCCGTGTCTGGGCGGTGCTGCGGAAACGCGGCTACCTGATCCTGCCGATCATTGCCCTGCTCTACTACCTGGTCGAAGGCTATACCCCCTCAACCGCGGCCTTCTGGTCGATCATCTATCTCGCCTGCCTCGTGGTGCTGTTCGATGAAAACCGGCGCCGGCCCTGGGTCTTTGCGCTGTTCCCGGTCACCTGGCTGGTCTGGTCCTTCGTCCCCGGATTCGGAGTCATTCCCTCCCTGTCCGGCGCGCTTGTGACCTGCGCGGCCATCGTACTGGCAATCGACAGCGCAATCCGGCTCCGCTTTCTGAGAATCGTCTGGGAGGCCGCTGTCGAGGCGCCGAAGCTGATTGCCGCGGTGACCGTGGCCTGTGCGGTCGGCGGCATCATCATCGGCGTCATTACCCTGACCGGGGTCGGCGAGCGGATGAGCGCCATCGTCCTCGCCTTTGGCGGCGGCTACCTGTTCCTGACCCTGTTCCTGACCATGCTGATGGCGGTCTTCCTGGGCATGGGGATGCCCACATCCGGCGCCTATATTGTCCTGGCGACGCTGCTCGTCCCCGCGCTGGTGACGATGCTGGAACCACATTACGCGGCGACGCTCGGCCTCGCCGCGGCGGAAAGCAACCACATCGCGCTGGTGTCATCGCATCTGTTCATCATCTACTGCGCGTCCAAATCGTCGCTGACACCGCCCGTGGCGATCGCGTCCTACGCCGCCGCCGCCGTGGCGAATACCGATCCCTGGCGCACCAGCCTGACCGCATTCCGCATCGGTCTGCCGATCTTCATCATCCCCTACATGTTCATCTACGGGCCGCAACTGCTGGGATATCTCGGCCCGGTCCAGGTCGCGCTGTCCTCGCTGACGGCCACGGCCGGCGTGTTGATCCTGTCGGTCACCTGTATCGGCTGGCTGTTCGTGCCGCTGAACATTCTGGAACGGACAGCGGCCGGCATCGCGGCCCTGTTCCTCATGTTCTCCGGCTGGCGCACGGACCTGATCGGCCTGTCGATCTTTACCCTCGTCGCCACCATTGCCTGGTGGCGCTATCACGGCAAGACGACGCGCGGTGAATCCGTCCTCGGCATCTCCCCCGATATGGTCGTGGATGACAGCACGGTCGGCCAGCGCAACGCCTGCGATTAGCGCAGGCGCCGAACCGGTCGCTCAGAACATCGGCAGCGCTCAAATCCTGAGTGCCGCATTTTCCTCGCGCAGTCCCTTGAACAGGCTGACGCACATCAGCAGCAGCACGACCGCAAAGGGCAACCCGGTGGTCACCGCCGCCGCCTGCAGCGCGGCCAGCCCGCCCGCAACCAGCAGCACGATCGCCACCAGCCCTTCGAAGATCGCCCAGAAGACCCGCTGCCCTACCGGGGCGTCCAGCTTGCCACCGGCGGTAATCGTATCGATCACCAGCGAACCGGAATCCGACGAGGTGACGAAAAACACCACCACGAGCACGATACCGATGACCGAGGTGATCTGCGCAAAGGGCAGCTGTTCCAGCATGACGAACAGTTTCACCGGCAGTTTCGCATCGGCAACGCCGGTAAAACCGTCATTGACGATCTGGTCGATGGCCGTGCCGCCGAAGGCGGTCATCCACAGCACGCAGACCAGCGAGGGGATCAGCAGCACGCAGACCAGGAATTCCCGAACCGTACGGCCGCGCGATACCCGGGCGATAAACATGCCGACGAAGGGCGACCAGGAGATCCACCAGGCCCAGTAAAAGGCCGTCCAGCCGTCATAGAAATTCGTATCGGTCCGGTCGACGAAATTCGCCAGCGCCGGCAGCTCGATGATATAGGCGGTAAGGTTTTCGAAGAAGCCGGACAGGATCGCCACTGTCGGCCCGACAATGATCACGAAGCCCAGCAGAAGAATCGCCAGCACCATGTTGAGTTCGCTGAGCCGCTTGACGCCCGCGTCCAGCCCGGCGACGACGGAAACCAGCGCCACGCTGGTAATGCCCAGGATCAGAAGGATCTTCGACGTATCGTTCACAGGGACGCCGAATATCATGTTCAGCCCTGCAAGCGCCTGTTCCGCACCGAAACCGAGCGAGGTCGCGAGCCCGAACAGCGTGGCGAACACCGCCAGCGTATCGATGACATGGCCGAGCCAGCCCCAGACCGCATCGCCGAACAGCGGGTAAAAGGCCGACCGGATGGTCAGCGGCAAACCGCGATTGAAGCTGAAAAAGGCCAGCGCCAGCCCCATGATGGCGTACATCGCCCAGGGATGCAGGCCCCAGTGGAAAATCGTCGCCGCCATGCCAAGCCGGGCTGCGGCCTGCGGATCGCCCGGTGCGCCGGCCAGCGGCGCCCAGCTGTCCGGCGAACCGGCCGTCTCCGCGACGGAAGAACTGTAATGGGAGATCGGTTCTGACACGCCGAAGAACATCAGCCCGATGCCCATGCCGGCGGCAAACAGCATCGCGAACCAGCCGGTATAGGAAAAATCGGGCCGCGCATCCACGCCACCAAGGCGAATTTTGCCATAGGGCGAAACGATCAGCAGCAGGCAGAACAGGACGAAAATATTGCCGGCGACGATCAGCAGCCAGTCGAAGGTCGATGTCGCGGCGGGCCGCAGCCAACCGAAGAATTCACTGGCGCCTTCCTGAAACACCGAACTCAGCACGACAAAGCTGACGATCAGAACGCCGGAGATTATGAAAACCGGATTGTGAATATCCAGACCGAACGGCTGAATATTATCCTGTCCTACTTCGTAATCAGTTTCCGTCTCTACCGCCACGAACCCTGCCTCCTCTGCTGCCACCCCTTCCCGGAAACGCACCGGGTGAGGCGCGGTTCCAGAACTTTAATGGAAAAATATATTGCGTTCCGCAGCCTGAAAGGCTGCCGGATATGAATGCCCGATTGTATTTGAGGGGATCAGCCTAAGCGGCACGGCTTACAAATGCAAGCTCGATATTGATTTTTATTCCTATTTATGGTATTGTAGCCCATTGTTTAATAAATACTCAGGAGGTGAAATTGGAACCGGCATCCAAACTGAACGACCGCCAGGAACTGTTCTGCCAGGAATATGTCCATCGACCGGTGGGTCGATGGGCGGCGGAAAAAGCGGGATATGATATACAGAATGCCGCATCGCAGGCCTGCCGCCTGCTCCGCCGGGAGGATATCCAGGCCCGCATTGCGCAACTGCGTGACGTGGTCGTGCAACGGCACTGCCGCGACGCCGACGCGATCCTCGCCAGGTTGAACACGCTCTTCGAACTGGCCCTGATCAATCACCGGTACAATTCGGCCATCAATGCCCTGTCCCTGCAGGCGCGCATTGCCGGGCTGTTGCCGGGGCGGAACACCGCCGGGACCAGCCTGCAGGACGCCGCCGAGGCGGGACAGTTGCCGGAAGCCGCCGCGCCGGCAGGCGGTTCGCCGTCAATGCCAACCAATGCCAATCAACGCCAACCGGAAATCCCGCCTGCCGCTGAACCCGGCGACCCGGTGGTGCCGGAATCCCGGGCCGTGCCGCATCAGGAAGAAGCCGATGGCGTATCCGATGGCGAAGCCGCACCGGAGCCGACAAATGCCGATCAAAGCCGGTCTGTCGCGCAACTGGCCGGCGGCGAAACCGCGGAATCCCCGCCCTTGCCGCAGGCGCCGCACCCGGAC